>NZ_JBEXIA010000004.1:0-257115 GCF_040608335.1 Micromonospora sp. NPDC005194
GGTCGATTTGCTGTCTTACCTGGAGCCTCGCCCTCATCGATCACCGGGCTACGCACACCGTCCCTGACCTGCAAGATCAGGTTGGAAAAGGCTCACTCGTGTCATCCCGATGCTCCTATGGAGGTCAAGGGGCGAGGGCAGCGAAGTCGGCGCGTAGGGCGGTGTAGACGTCACGGACGATGTAGCGCTTGAGGCAGCGGAGGATCTCTTGCTTGCTGAGGCCTTCGGTGATGCGTCGTTGCAGGTAGGCGCGGGTGCGTGGGTCGTAGCGCAGGCGGCAGAGGGCGATGGTGTGTAGGGCGTGGTTGGCGCGGCGGTCGCCTCCTCGGTGTAGGCGGTGGCGGCGGACCCGTCCGGAGCTGGCGGGGATGGGTGCCGCGCCGCAGAGGTGGGCTAGTGCTGCTTCGGATCGCAGCCGGTCGGGGTTGTCGCCGGCGGTGGTGAGCAGTTGAGCTGCGACGTCGGTGCCGACGCCGAACAGGGCGCTGGTGCGGGGCGCGGCCTGGCGGACCAGGGGCGCCAACTGCCGGTCGAGGGCGGTGATCTCGTCGGTCAGGATGCGGGTTCTCCTGGCGAGTCCAGCCAACGCGGTGGCGGTGGCCTGCTCCGGGTCGTGGATCCGGGTCGGATCGACGGTGAGCGCGGCGCAGCGGTTGACCAGGACGGCGGCGCTGAGTTTGGTCAACTGTGCCCGTAGACCTTCAGGGGCAGCGGCGACCAGGCCGCGCATCTGGTTGATCGCCGCCGTGCGAGCCTTGACCGCGCCCTGGCGGGCCACTCGCAGGGCACGGATGGCCTCGACAGGTCCGCTGCGCGTCTTGGGCGTGCCCATGGCGGTCCCGGCGAGGGTCGCTCGGGCGGCGGCGATAGCGTCGATCGGGTCGGACTTGCCTTTGGTGCGTCGGGTCCTGCGATCCGGTCGGTCGACCTCGACAACGGTGACCTTCTTGCTGGTCAGATGCCGGGCGAGGCCAGCGCCGTAGCTGCCGGTGCCTTCAACCCCGACGGCAATCAGCCGGCCGAACGAGCGCATCCAGGCCAACAAGTCTGCATAGCCGGCGGCGGTTGCGGGGAACTCGGCGTCGTCCAAGAGGCCGCCGGTGCTGTCGATGATCGCCGCGTGGTGGGTGTCGCGGTGGGTGTCGACACCACCGATGACCGATCGCTTCTTCGCTGCCATGCTGGTGAGGTCCGCCTTTCTCGGTCGCGTCGAGAACACGTGGACACGTCACCGGTCAGGCGATGCGGACAACACAGTGGTGGGCGCCTCTCGCACAGGCTCCTATCAAGTCACGACGCCTGGCCGGTGACATGCAGATGTCGGGGCCACCAGGCCGGCCGACGGATCGGGATGAGGACAGCAACCGTCGGTCTGCCGGTGAGTCAGACCAACCCAGCGACCCACCCCACCATCCTCACTGTCCGCCGTCGACCCGCCCTCCTGGGGAGCGGGCCTCCGCCCGGCCCGCCACGTCAAGACGGCCTTGACGGCTCGTTCGGACGCTGGCGGGTCGGGCGGTGGTCTGCTCGGCTCGCCCGGGTCGATGGCAGGCGGGATGGCCTACCGCAACCAACCACGGACCGTGAGCCGCCGACGAAGCCCCGGCCATCCTGGAGCCGGAGCGCCCCCGCCGGAGGCGCAGTGGCCGCAACTCCGGGACCGCCGCCAGCTCGCCGACGCGGCCGGCGTGCGCTCCCTCCCGCCGCGCGGGCTCGTGGCCGCGCGGCCCGGCCGGCTGCCGGCCCACCACCATCCGGTCAACTCCCCTGTCGTTCTGCGGCGGCCCCTTCGGCTTCTCGCTTCCGCGCCAGCGGCCGGGCGTGTTGCGTGGCCGGAGTCGGAGCGCCAGCGGAGCGACGGACGCGCGCCCAGGCGGCGGCGCGTGCGGCCCGTTACGGGCCGCCTTGATAGACGTACAGAAAGTCCTCCCACGCCGGCCAGCAGCCGGCCCTTCCACCCCGGCGCGAGGGGTCACGGCGGGTTGACGTGTCGGCACTCGGTGCTACTCTGACGCTCGTCGAGCACGCCAGCGCGGCTTCCCGCCGGATCGCCGGACTCGACTTCTGAGATGCTGGGCGGCCTTCCTGCCGCTGATATGGGCCACGTCCCGCCGGCTCTCGATCACACCGGCCGCTGCGCCGTTTCCCGAATCCGCTGAGCGGCCCAGCACGGTCTTCCCTGCCGTCCACGATGGCCCGGGTTCGCTTACCTGCACGGGTGGGGCAGCCTGCGGCCACCCGTCGGATGCCGACGTCTCAGGCTCCCCACCCGTGCCGATCCATTCGTCAGGTCCACGAGCGTGAAAGGACATGACCCATCGGCGGGAAGTGGCACGACCACAACTCCGCCCTCCGGCGTCAGCCGCCCTCTCGGCGGTGCCAGGAGACACGACGAACACCACCAGCGGACGCAGGTCCACGGCTGGTGGTGCTTCGTCTCCCCTCCCTGCCACCCCCTGAAGAGGAGACAGCCGTGTCCACCCCGCTCACCATCTGCCGCCCCGGTCTCGCCATCGGCCGGGACGCGCAAGTCCTGCACCGCGCCGCCTCGCCGGAGTTCTCCGGCTGGCTGGAGCACACCCGCCCCGCCGGCGGCTGCTCCCGCCCGATCCGCCTCACCGGCACCATCGCCGCCGTCGACCGGAACACCGGCCGCATCACCCACCGACTGCACACCGACGAGCTGCCCGACCGCACGCTCTACAAAGCGTGCGGCAACCGCCGCGAATCGGTGTGCCCGGACTGCGCCTGGCTCTACCAAGGCGATGCCTACCAAGTCGTCTGTCGCGGCCTGACCGGCGGCAAGGGCGTCCCCGATTCGGTCAGTCGACACCCGGTCGTCTTCGCCACCTTCACCGCACCGTCCTTCGGCGCGGTCCACCACCGGCACGTCGTCCGGCACACCTGCGCTTCTCGGCAGCGCTGCGACTGCCGCCCCGCGCCTTGCCGCGCCCGCAGCACCGCCGGCACCTGCCAGCACGGACAGCCCGCAGCGTGCTTCGCCCGCCACGACGCGAACGATCCGCGGCTGGGCCAGCCGTTGTGCCTTGACTGCTACGACCACGCCCACCAGGTCGTCTGGAACTACTTCTCCGGCGAGCTGTGGCGACGCACCAAGCAGGCCATCGAACGGCACCTCGCCGCGCGCTGCCGTCAACGCGGCATCCCGAAGCTCGGCATCGTCACCGCCTCCAGCGAGGTCCGCTGGGTGCCGCCCGTGCGGGTGTCCCACGGCAAGGTCGCCGAGATGCAATGCCGCGCAGCCGTGCACTTCCACGCCCTGCTGCGCCTCGACGGCGTCGACCCCGACGACCCCGGCGCCCTCGTGCCGCCGCCGGCCGGAATCACCCTCGACGACCTGGAAGACGCCGTCCACGTCGCCGCCCGGCAGATCACCGTCACCACACCCGCGCACCCCGACCGGCCGCAAGGCTGGCTGATCGCCTGGGGCGAGCAGGTCGACGTCGGACGCATCAACAGCAGCGACGGCGAGCTGACCGACGGCAAGGTCGCCGCCTACCTCGCCAAGTACGCCACCAAGGCCACCGAAGCCACCGGCCACTGCTCCACCCGACTCACACCGGCCACGATCGACGACTACGCCGACCCAGGAGGCGACCACGTCGCCCGCCTCATCGACGCCTGCTGGCACCTCGGCCGCCCCACCCCCACCGACATGACCGGCGGCGCCGCAACCGCAGACGACCGTCAAGACAGCCTTGACACCACACCCAACGTCTACAGCGGCTTGCGCCGCTGGGCACACATGCTCGGCTTCGGCGGTCACTTCCTCACCAAGGCCCGCCGCTACTCCGTCACTTTTGTCCAGCTCCGCGACATCCGCGCCACCTACCGGCGGGAGGAGAGCGACGTACCGGCCGACACGATCAGCGTCGGCACCCTCACCTACATCGGGTCCGGCTGGCTCACCGAAGGCGACGCCCTGCTCGCCAACACCGCCGCGAGACATCGACGCGAAAGCAGCCGTGTCGGTCGGGAAGAACTCGCACATGAAGCCTGGCTCACCGGGGCCGCCGCATGAACCACGATCTCCGCCCCCGCTGGTACTCCCCCGCCGAAGTCGCCGTCCTGCTCGGCTTCGGCATCTCCAAGGTCAAGATGAAGATCGCTACCGGCGAGCTGCGCTCTATCAAGGACGGCAAGTACCGCCGCATCCTCCCGGAGTGGGTCGACGACTACATCCGCGAGCAGGTCGCACGCCAGGAGGCTGTCTGATGCCCGCCCGCACGCGCGCCAACGACGAAGGCTCCATCTCCCCCTACCGCAACGGCTTCGCCGCGTACGTCTGGGTCACTAAGCCGGATGGCAGGCGCACCCGGAAGTACGTCTACGGCAAGACCCGCGAGACCGTCCACGACAAGTGGATCAAGTTGCACCAGCAGGCGAAGCAGGGACTGGTAGCGACCAGCGTCCCGACGGTCGGCAGCTTCCTCACCTACTGGCTCAACGAAATCATCCAACCGAACCGTGCGCCCCTGACCTACGCCACAAACGAGACATTCGTCCGCCGCTGCATCTCCCCCGGCCTCGGCGGCAAGCGGCTGGACCGGCTCCAGTCCCGGGACGTGCAGACCTGGATCAACCAGGTGGCCCGCACCTGCCAGTGCTGCGCGCAGGGCAAGGACGCCGCACGGCCCAAGAGAAACGGCGCTGCTGCGCGGTCGGCCGCTGCTGCCAGGCCGCCCCGTTGACGCGGACGGTCAGCGACATCCGGGCCGCGCTACGGGCCGCCCTCACCCACGGCCAGGCCGAAGACCTCATCACCAAGAACCCGGCCGTGCCGGTCACCCTCGCCACCGTCCGCCGACGGCGGGGCAAGTCCTGGTCAAGCGACGAGGCGCGCAAGTTCCTGGAGTCCGCCCGAGCACACGACGACCCGCTCTACGCCGCCTACGCGCTGGTCCTCGTCACCAGACTCCGTAAGGGCGAAGCGCTGGGACTCACCTGGGAGGACGTCGACCTCGATGCCGGAGAACTGACTATCGGCCGCCAACTCCAACGCGTACGCGGCCAGCTCCTGCACCGCGACACCAAGACCCAGGCGTCCGACGCCACCCTTCCCCTGCCCGACATCTGCCTGACCGCCCTCAAGCTCAGACAGCAACAACGCGACGAAGCTGAAGCAGCCGCGGCAAGGCGTGGCACGAAACGGACCTCGTCTTCACCACCCGCTACGGCACACCCATCGAGCCGCGCAACTTCCAACGCTCCTGGCAGACAAGGTGCGAGAGAGCAGGCGTCAGGCCGATCACCGTTCACGACGCCAGGCGAACCTGCGCCACGCTCCTGGCCGACCTCGACGTCCACCCCAGATTCGCCATGCAGGTGCTGAGGCACGCCCGCTTCTCGGTGACGATGGAGATCTACACGCAGGTCTCATCGACAAAGACGAGAGACGCGCTCAAGCGCCTCGGCGACTCCCTGAGTCGCTGACGAGAACTGCTGTACAAAGCTGCTGTACGACAGCAGAAAGGCCACCCCCCGAACCCGGGAAGCGGCCTCTGACCTGCGGAACTGAGAGTGGGCGATGCTGGTATCGAACCAGCGACCTCTTCGGTGTGAACGAAGCGCTCTCCCACTGAGCTAATCGCCCTCAGCACCACTGACTCTACCCGATCGTGGAACCAGACCGGAAATCCGGGGTCAGTGCGTCGCGAGGTACTGCATCGCCTCGGCCACCACGTCGATGCCGAAGCTGAGCTTGAGTGAGAGCCAGACCACTACGCCCACGAACACCAGGCCGACGACGCCGAGCACGAAGCGCAGCGGCAGCGACTGTCGCGTCACCCACTGTGTCCAACCGTGCACGTGCCGGCGGGTGAAGCCGAGCAGTCGGCGGGCCCAGTGGTATTCGACGGCCCAGATGCCGAGGCCGGCGATGACCAGCAGCCAGCCCGGCCCGGGTAGCGGGATCAGGGCGATGCCGATGGTGACCACCAGCGCGCCGGCGATCGAGATGAAGATCTTGAGGGCGATCCGGCCGGTGGGGTTGGCGCGGATCAGGTCGAGGGTGGTCGAGATGCGGTCCCGCCAGCGTGGGCGTCGCGGGGGCTCGCCGACGACGAGGACGCCGCCGGTGCGGCCCGTGTCGGGCGTCGACCGTCCGGGTCGCTCGGGTTGCTCCATCGACACGTCGTACCCCCGCTTTTCGGCTGCTCGGACCGCGACTTTCGGCGGACCGGACGCGGCCACCGGATCCACTGAGGATCGGTTCGTGACCATTTCACCCCCCAGTGTCGCTCGGGCCCGTCACTGCAACGGCCGACTGGACGTTACCGGAGTAAGTCGACGACTGAGCCACCCGACGCCGGGCGGAATCACGCACTGGGCAGAACCGGAAATCCTACATGAATGCTCACATTCACGCGGCCTTTCCGTCCCCCTTCCCACCACTGGGTGAAGTCAGCGTATGGCGGAGCGTAGCCAGGAGTAGCACCTGAGTATGGGAAAAGCGGGACACGCGCGTTCCGCAGCGGTGCCGGGGGGAGAACGTCCATGAGTGTCATCCGACCGACGACCGTAGAGGTCGAGACGTCGCTAAGGCTCGTCGCACCTGACGCCACCGCCTTGCCGGTGCGTGCCAGTCTGCGTTACGACCCTGCTGACCCGTATGCGGTCCATGTCCTGTTCCATGCCGAATCGGCCGGGGGCGAGGCGGTGAGCTGGTCGTTCGCGCGCGAACTTCTGGTCACCGGCCTGGACGAGCCGGCGGGCATCGGCGATGTGCGGGTCTGGCCCTGGGCCACACCACGGGGCGACTTCGTCGCGCTGGCCCTCTCGTCACCGGACGGCAACGCCCTCTTCGAGGTGCCGCGCAGCGTCCTGGTGCGTTTCCTTCGACGGACGTACGTCGTCGTCCCGCGCGGCCGCGAGGCCGAGCACCTGGACGTCGACACGGCGGTGAACCGGCTGCTCGCCGGTCGCTGAGCACCGCCCGAACGGGCAACACCGGCCAGACAGGGCCGCGCGGATCTGCCGAGTCCGCGCGGCCCTGGCACACCCGGGGGTACGCGGGCAGCCCGACCCGGCGTCGCCGGCGCTCAGCCGTGGGTGGTGATGCCGCCGTCGACGGGGATGACCGCGCCGGTGAGGTACGCGCCAGCCCGCGAGGAGAGGTAGACGGCGGTGCCGGCCATGTCCTCGGGGCGCCCGATGCGGCCCAGCGGCACCTGCTGCTCGATGGCGGTCCTGCTCGCCGGGTCGTTGAGGGCGAACGCCATCATCTTGCTCTCGAAGGGGCCGGGCGCGATCGCGTTGACGGTGATCTGCTCGCCGGCCAGTTGGTGGGCAAGGCTGCGGGTGAGCATGTGCACGGCCGCCTTGGTGGCCGAGTACGCGTACACCTCCATGAACGGCACCCGGATGCCGTCGATGGACCCGATGTTGATCACGCGGGCGGGGTCGTCGGCGCTGGCTGCGGCGCGCAGCGCCGGCAGCAGCGCTGTGGTGAGCCGGAAGACGGCCTTGACGTTGACCGCCCAGAGCTTGTCGAACGCGGCCTCCGGGTAGCTCTCCAGCGGAGCGCCCCAGGTGGCGCCGGCGTTGTTGACCAGCACGTCGAGACGGTCGACGCGCTCGCGGACGGCGGCGGCGAGGGTCTCGGCGCCCGCGTCGGTGCCCAGGTCGGCGGGGATCGCCTCGCAGTGGCCCTCGGCGGAGAGTTCCTTGGCGACCGTCTCGCAGACGTCCGCCTTGCGGGACGAGATGATCACGCGGGCGCCGGCTCGGACGAAGCCCTGGGCGATCATCAGCCCGATCCCCCGCGACCCGCCGGTGACCAGGACCGTCTTGCCTTCGACCGAGAACAGCTGCGTCATGCCCATCCCATCGCGTGTCGGCGGGTCCGCCGGGCGGTCGGGCGGACGGCGGGCGCCAGGCGGCCACGGACCGCACAGCGCTACCGCCGGGTAACGTAGCCCGGCCGCGGGGATCGTCACAAGCCTCGGCGCCGCCGCGCACGTTGATCGGGATGCGGTGACCTGCGGTTCGGGCTACCGTCGCAGACGATGGTCTCCACCGATCCCTCCCCCGCGCCATCGATCGGAACGGCGTCACCCGTACCCGACGAGATTTCCACGTTCGCGCTGGCCGACCTGGCCGGTGACCCCGGCTGGCGGCGGCCGGTGTTCGTCGAGCGGGAGCTGTTGATCCTCACCACCCGGGGTCACGGCGACGCCGAGCTGGACTTCCACCTGTTGCCGTGCCGACCCGGCACGCTGCTGCGGGTCCGCGCCGGTCAGGTGCTGCGCTGCGCCGGCCCACAGTTCGACGCGACGGTGGTCGGCTGGACCGCCGACGCGCTGCACGGCCTGGCCGTCGACCCGGACGCCCCGCAGACCTGGCGGCAGTTGGCCGGCGAGGACGAGGACGCGGTGATCAACGAGGTGAGCCAGTTGGCGGTGGACTGCCAGCGGCACGGCGGCGCCCCCGCCGGTCGTGCGCTGCTGCGCCACCAGCTCGCCGTGCTGCTGCTGCGGCTGACGCTGCCCGGTATGGCCCGGTCCGGGCACCGGCCGGAGGTCGAGACGTTCCAGCGGTTCTGCCGGGAGGTCGAGCACGGCTACCAGGTGACCCGGCGGGTCGAGGACTATGCCGCCGCGCTCGGCTGCTCGGTGCGGACCCTGACCCGCGCCTGCCTGGCCGTGACCGGTCGCAGCGCCAAACAGGTCATCGACGAGCGGGTCGCGTTGCAGGCCGCCCGGTTGCTCGCCGCGAGCGACGAACCGATCGCCCAGATCGGCCGTCAGCTCGGCTTCACCGAGCCCACCAACTTCGGCCGGTTCTTCACCCGTGAGATCGGGGTCAGCCCGGGCGCGTTCCGCGCCGCCCGCGATCAGCCGGCCACCGGGCGGGTCGTCCGACCCCGACCGGCGGTCGAGCCGACGGGCGCCAACAGCGGGCGGTTCCGCTCCGGCGCCGCCGTCGAACCGGCCAACGGCGGTCACGCCACGCGGTCCGGGAAGCCCACCGGGTCGGGCGGCGGGATCGGGCGGGCATGATGGCGGGGTGCAGATCTCCGCGCGCGGCGACTACGCGGTACGGGCGGCGCTGAGCCTCGCGACCGCGTACCCCTCGCTGTTGTCCACCCAGGCCATCGCCGCCGAGCAGGACATGCCCCGCAAGTTCCTGGAGGCGGTCCTGGCCGATCTGCGCCGGGCCGGCATCGTGCGCGCCCAGCGCGGCGCCGAGGGTGGCTACACCCTCGCCCGTCCGCCCCGCGAGGTGACCGTCGGCGCGGTGCTGCGCGCGGTGGAGGGCCCCCTCGCGGGCGTCCGCGGCCTGCGGCCGGAGGAGACCCGCTACGAGGGCGCGGCGGAGAACCTGCCCGGCCTGTGGGTGGCGGTCCGCGCCGCCGTGCGGCGGGTCGTCGACGAGGTGAGCCTCGCCGAGATCGTCAGCGGTCGGCTGCCCGCACACGTCCGCAAGCTCACCGCCCTGCCCGACGCGTGGGAGCCCCGCTGACCCTGGTCACCGGGTGTGGATGACGTCGGCCGTGGGCAGCCGGGGCAGCCGCTCGCGCCAGGCGTCCGGGCCGGGGTGGCCCACACTCATCAGCAGCAGCGCCTCGTGCCGCCCGTCGGGAAAGAACTCCCGGGTCACCCCGGCGGCGTCGAACCCGGCCATCGGTCCGGCGGCCAGCCCCGCAGATTGTCGGGTCGTGCCGCGTCACCGTCCACCCGGGACGAAGAGGGGGTTTCGGAATTCGCCCGTTCGGGAATGTTCGATCTCGACACGGCAGGGAACGGTGACGAGGGGAGACCTCCGATGGGCCTCATGTTTCGCAAGCGCAAGAAGTACGGACCGATCATCCTGAACTTCACCGAGAACGGCTTCTCCTCGTGGAGCATCAAGATCGGCCGCTGGTCCTGGAACTCGAAGGCCCGGGCGCACCGCGTCGACCTGCCGGGTCCGCTGTCCTGGAAGCAGGACAAGTCCCGGTCGTAGCGTCCCGGGAGTCGAGCGGGGTGCCGGTGATTCACCGGCACCCCGCTCGGCGTCCACCCGCCCCACCCGCACCTCGTCGATCTTGCGGAATCCCCGGTAGGCCGGGGCAGAAACAGCACGATCGCGGAGGGGCAGGGGTGCGCCTCAGCGCGTGGGCGTGATGATTTCGTCGCCGGCGAGGCGGCCGCTGTCGCGTTCGCGGCGTACGCCGCCCGTCTCGACCAGGTTGGCGAGCGCCCGGTTGGCGTCCGCGGCACGGTAGACGGTCGCGGTGAGAGTGTGCCGGCGCAGCTCGGTGACCGGCCGTGGCCCGCCCCGGCGCAGCTCGGCCAGCAGCTCCCCGGCCAGCGGGTCCAGGGCCGGGTCCCCGGCCACGTCCACCGGCGGGGCCGTCGGGTCGGCGGGGTCGCGGTAGCGCACACCGAATTCCGCCCCGACCGTCCAGAGCGCGTCGCGGAGCGCCTCCAGACTCCGGTCCGAACGGCTACCGAAGGCGACCACGCCGGCCGCCGCGCCATCCGGCAGCACCGGCGCCACCTCGGCGACCAGCGGGAAGCCAGCGGCGACGAGGGCCGCACGGGTGACGCCACCGGCGTGCAGCAGCACCTCGCCGGTGCGGCCGTTGGCGGCGGCGCCGAGCAGGTGCGGGGGCACCTCGCCGGGCAGGTCCAGGAAGCAGAACAGCGGCGACCCGGCCGCGCCGGCCGCCTTCACCGCCACCGGCAGCCGGTCCGGACCGCCGGGCAGCAGGTGCACCGTCACCTCGGCAGGCAACTCCGCCTCGATCGGCCCGAGCCGGGCCGGCAGGTCGGCGGCGCCGTCGGCCAGCACCAGCACCGTCACCTGTCGACCGCGCACCTGGGCGGCGTGGCCGGCGACCACCCGCAGCACCGCCTCCGCTGCGCCGCCGTCGGCGCCGGCCCAGGCCAGCGCGACGGTTGCCCGCCGGGAGCGGTGCAGGGCGGCGGGCAGCCAGGTCGTCACCTGACGGACCAGCAGCTCACGAAGGAAGTCGGTGGTCCGGTTGGTCGGCATCGGTCCGTTCTACCCTATGGCCGGCTCAGGCCGGCACGGAGATCCCCACACCACCGCGGGTCTGCCCGCCGTAGCGCTGCCGCTCGGCGTCCAGGTCGAGCCGGCCGATGCGCTTGCGGGCGGCCAGGGCGGTGTCGTCGAGCAGGTCGGCCGGGATCAGCCAGACCACCTCGAACTCCAGACCGTCCGGGTCCTGGCCGTAGAGGCTCTTGGTGGTGCCGTGGTCGGACGCGCCGACCAGCGCCCCGGCGGCGGTGAGGCGCTCGGCGGTGGCGGCCAGCTCGTCGAGGGTGTCGACCTCCCACGCCAGGTGGTAGAGCCCGACGGTGGCTCGGCCGGCGGTGGACCGGCCGGCGGCCGCGCCGATCTCGAACAGGCCGAGGTCGTGGTCGTTGGTGGAGTCGGGGGCCTGGAGGAAGGCGGCGCCCCGGAAGCCGTCCGGGGTCATCGCCACCGGGCGGAAGCCCAGCACGTCGCGGTAGAAGGCGACGCTGCGGGCGAGGTCACTGACGTAGAGGACCGCGTGGTTGAGCCGGTGGATACCCATGACCCCAGGCTAGCGCCATTTGGTTGAACGTTCAACCATCGCGCGTATGATGGCCGTCATGACCCGCTGGTTGGACCCCGATGAGCAGCGCACCTGGCGGGCGTTCCTCGCCGCCTCCCGGGCGCTGATGGACACGCTCGACCGCGAGCTGCAACGCGATGCCGGCATGCCGCACGCCTACTACGAGATCCTGGTCCGGCTCTCCGAGGCCCCGGGTCGGCAACTTCGGATGAGCGACCTGGCCGATGCGGCGGGGTCGTCACGCAGCCGGCTCTCGCACGCGGTGGCCCGCCTCGAGGCGGCCGGCTGGGTACGCCGCGAGGACTGCCCCACCGACCGGCGCGGGCAGATCGCGGTGCTCACCGACGACGGTTTCGCCACCCTCGCCGCCGCCGCCCCGGGCCACGTCGAGGGGGTACGCCGACACCTGTTCGACGCGTTGAGCCCGGCCCAGGTCGACCAGTTGCGCCGGATCAGCGAGACGTTGGCCGAGCACCTGACCAGATCCTGACCGATCGGCACCGGCGCGGGTCTTGTACTTACCGTCGTCGGATGAGCACGATGGGGCGTGTCCTCCGGCTTCGACGAGTTGACTGACCAGGCGCACCACCTCGTGTCCACTGGCGACGTGGCCGGTGCGCAACGGCTGCTCTCCGACGCGCTCACCGACGCCGACCCCCGCCCGGCCAACGCCACACCCGAGCTGGCCGAGGCGGCCAGCCTCCAGGCGCGGGTGCTCGTCGCCCTCGGCGAGCCGCACTCCGCGCGCGGCTGGGCAGCCTTCGCGTACGCGGCCACCACCCGGTTGCACGGCCGCTCCGACCCCCGCACCGTCGCCGCCGCAGCCACCCTGGCCGCCGTGCTGCACCGGGTGGGCAGCCACTCCCGGGCCGCCCGGCTGTACCAGGAAGTCATCATCGAGCTGACCGCGCAGGACGGGCCCGAGTCGCTGCGGGTGCTTGCCGCACACGCCGACCTGGCCACCGTCGAGTACGCCCGGGGCCAGTGCACGGTGGCCCGCGACCGCCTCCAGGACGCCTGGGAGCTGCACCGTGAGGTGTACGGCGACGGTCACCCCAGCGGGATCAAGATGCTGGCCCGGCTCGGCGCCATGCAGCGCGACTGTGGGCAGTTCGCCGAGGCGCACGACAACCTGGCGCTGGCCCGCGAGCTGTGCCGGCAGCACCTGGCCGCCGACGACCCGCTGGCGCTGCAGGTGGCGGCTCTCGCCCGGGCAGCGGCCAACCCCGACCATGTCTGCGCCGACGACGCGCCCGCCGACCGGGACGCCCCGGTGGTGCCGGCCGCGCGTACCGCGCCGCACAACGACCGGCCGGTCGAGTCCGCCTATCACCCATCCGCGCCCCCGCCGCGCCAGGTGGACCCGGGGATGACCGGTCCGGCCGACCGCGACGACGAGGGCCGGGCCGGGCACGGGGTCGGCTCGGTGCCGAACCCCCGGGTGCCGGCCGACGAGCCGGACGGGTCGCCGGGCTTCCGCTGGCCGCCGGACCCGACCGACGAGCCCGCCCCGCACTCCATCGTCCCGCCGGTGCCCCCATCGGTGGCCGGGTTCACCGCCGGCACCGAGGAGACGTCCGGCGTCTACCGGCTGCACCGCCCCGGCGCGTCGACCCAGCCGGACCAGCCGGCGGAGCCGTACGCGCCGCTGGAGCCGTACACGCCGTCCCGGCTGCTGCCGGTGCCCGTGCACCGGGCGAAGGCGTCGCCGCGCAACCGGCTGGTGCCGGTGCTGGTGGCCGGCGTCGTCGTGGTGCTGCTGGGCACGGCGGCGGTGATCGCCGGGGTGGCGCGGGTCGGCGACGGGGACGACCCGAAAGCCGGGCCGGACAACGGCTCCCCCAGCGCCGGCCCGACCGGCACGGGTGCGCCGGCCGCCACCGGCACGGCAACGCCGGCCGCCGCATCCGGCACCCCGCCCGGCGCGGTGAGCCTGCGCGACAATCGGGACAACATCGCTCTGCGCTGGACGTACCCGGCCGGGGGCGAGGGGCCGGTGGTCGTGTCGGCCGGCCGGGCCGGGCAGGAGAAGACGGCGATCGCCACGCTGCCCGCCGGCACCGACAGCTACATCGTCTACGCGCTGAACCGCGCCAACGACTACTGCTTCACCGTGGCCGTCGTCTGGTCCACCGACACCGTCGCGAGCGCCAACCAGGTCTGCACCCGCCGCCGCTGACATCCCGACCGGCTGACCACCGTCGTCATGGTGTGTCGACCGCCGCTTGCTGCCCGTCGCCGGTCGGCGTCCTCGGGAGCAGCAGACGCACCCGCAGCCCCTGCGTGCCGTCGGCGTCGGTCAGGGTGATGGTGCCGCCCGCGCGGCGGACCAGCTCCCACACGATGGCGAGGCCCAGGCCGGCGCCGCCGTCGTCACGGCCCCGACCGTCGTCCAACCTGGTGAAACGGTCGAAGACCCGTCGCCGGTCGGCCGCCGGGATCCCCGGGCCGTCGTCGGTCACCGTCACCAGGTGGTACGCGGCATCGTCGTGCGGCTCGACGGTGAGGACCACGCTGCCCCGCGCGTGCCGGACCGCGTTGTCGACGAGGTTCGACAGCACCCGCCGCAGCTCGGCCGCGTTTCCGGCCGTCCACAGCGGGCCCGGCGGCGGCACGAGGAGCACCGGCGGCGACGGGTACCGGGCGGCGACCTCGGTCACCAGCGCGCCCAGGTCGACCGGGCCGGTCCCCCGGGCCGGTGGCATCTCGTCCAGGCGGGCCAGCAGCAGCAGGTCGTCGACCAGCCGACTCAGCCGCTCCGTGTCGGCGAGCAGGTTGACGGTCACCGCCGTCCAGTCCGTGCGGTCGGCGAGCCGCTGGGCCACCTCCAGCTCGGTGCGGATGTTGGTGAGCGGGCTGCGCAGCTCGTGGGCCGCGTCGGAGACGAAGGCGCGCTGCCGGGTCCGCGCCGACTCCAACCGGTCCAGCATCCCGTTGAGGGTGACCGCCAGCCGGTGGATCTCGTCGGCGGAGGCGGGCACCGGCAGGCGGCCGCCGCCCGCGCGCCCGGTGATCTCCTCGGCGCCCCGGCGCAGCGCCTCCACCGGACGCAACGTCGCACCGATCACCCGCCACGCCACCCCGGCCAGGATCGCCACCAGCAGCGGGAACGCCACCAGCAGGATGGCGCGTACCACGTGCGTGCTGTGCCGGACGTCTGCCATCGACCGGGCGACCAGGACGGTGAGCGGATCCGCTGCCGTGCCGGCGGGTACGGCGACCACCCGAACCGGGCCGGCGAGCCCCGCTCGCTCCGCCGGCACCACCAGACGCTGACGGCGACCGGTGTCCAACCGCTCGGGGCGGACCATCGGGACCAGCCGGTCCGCGTCGATCGAGGCGGCCCGGATCCGACCCTGCGCGTCGATCACCTGGACCCGGACCTGGCCGCCGGCCACCGGCAGCGGGTCGGGCAGCGCGTCCTCGGCGGCGAGCAGGGCGACCGCGTCGGCGGTCCGGAACGCCTCGGTGTCCACGGTGCGCTGGAGCACGAAACCGAGCGCGCCCAGCAGCACCGCCCCGCCGAGGGCCAGCCCGAGTGTGAGACCGACCACGCCGAGCGCCGTGAGCCGCCCGCGCAGGCCCAACCCGCGCAGACCCCACCCGGGCAACCGGCGGACCCGGCGACCGCCCGCCGGGTCGGCCGGTATCACGTCGCCAGCCGGTAGCCGGCGCCCCGGACGGTCTCCAGCCGGTCCCGGCCGAGCTTGCGGCGCAGATAGCCGACGTACACCTCGACCGCGTTGGGCGCCGTCTCCAGGCTGGCGTCCCACACGTGGTCCAGCAGCTCGATCTTGGAAATCACCTGGCCGGGACGACGCATCAGATAATCGAGCAACGCGAACTCCCGCGCGGTCAACGTCACCTCGGCGTCGGCACGGGTCACCCGTCGGCGGGCCGGATCCAGCCGCAGGTCACCGACCGTCAGCACGGTGGGGCGTTCCGGCGCTCCCCGACGCAGCAGGGCCCGCAGGCGGGCCAGCAGCACCACGTACGAGAAGGGCTTGGTCAGGTAGTCGTCGGCGCCGCAGTCCAGGCCGTCGGCCTGGTCGTACTCGCCGTCCTTCGCCGAGAGCATCAGGACCGGCAGCCAGTGCTGCTCGGCGCGCAGCCGGCGGACGAGCTCGTAGCCGGACAGCCCGGGCAGCATCACGTCGAGGATCATCGCGTCGTACCCGCCGTGCCGGGCCGCGTCCAGGCCGGCAGGGCCGGTCGCCGCCACGTCGACCGCGAACCCCTCCGCCTGCAGGCCGCGTTGCAGGGCAGCCGCCAGCCGGGCCTCGTCCTCCACCACCAACAACCGCACGGTCCAAGGGTGCCACCCGGGTCACAGTCGGAGGTTCGGCGTCCTCAGCGCCTTCACAGCGCCGACCGGGCAGGATGTCTGGCAGGAGGTGCACCATGTCGATCCTGAGAAGCCGCCCCGTCCTGCGCTGGTTGGTCCCGGCGGCCGCTGGCGTCGCCGTCATCGGCGGAGGCGCCGCGATCGGCACGTTCGCCGCCGAGGCGGAGCCGAGCCTGCCGCCGCGTACCGCCGCCCAACTCCTGGTGGATCTTCAGACCTCCCGGCTGGAGGGGTTGTCCGGGACGGTCGTCCAGCGTGCCGACCTCGGTCTGCCGCCGCTGGTCGGGCTGATTCCCGGCAACGACCTGACCACCCTGCTGACCGGCACGCACACCCTGCGGGTCTGGTATTCCGGCCCGGAGCGGCAGCGCGTCGCGCTGATGGACACCCTCGGCGAGCAGGACGTGATCCGCAACGGCCGGGACGTGTGGACCTGGGAGAGCCGGGGCAACACCGCACGCCATCGCACGCTGGGCGACGCGGGCACGACCGGAAAGCCGGGTCCCGCGGCGACGCCGAGTCTCCCCGCCACCCCGCAGGAGGCCGCCGACCTGGCGTTGGGCGCGATCGATCCGAGCACCGAGGTCAGCGTCGGCCGCTCGGCCACCGTCGCCGGTCGGGACGCCTACGAGTTGGTGCTCCAGCCGCGCGACCGCGACTCGCTGGTGCACCAGCTGCGGATCGCCATCGACGCCACGCAGCACGTGCCGCTGCGCTTCGAGGTGCTCGCCAAGGGCAGCGACCAGCCGGCGTTCGAGATGGCCTTCACCCAGGTCGACTACCGGCGTCCCGACGCCGACCAGTTCGCCTTCAACCCGCCACCCGGGGTAGCCGTCACCGAGGAGACCGCCGAGCGGCCGTCCGCGGGCCGGCCCGCGCAGGCCGCACCGGGCGGAGACCCGCAGGTGCGTGCCGTGGGCGACGGCTGGGCCACCGTCCTGGTCGCGCGCCTGGACGGGACCCCGGGCAAGCCGGCCGGCGGCAAGCCGGCCGGCGCGGCGGCGGACGCGGACGTGTCGAAGCTGCTCGGCGGGCTGCCCGCGGTCAGTGGGGACTGGGGCAGCGGCCGACTGCTCACCGGGAAGCTGTTCAGCGTGCTGCTCACCGACGACGGTCGGGTGCTCGCCGGAGCGGTCACCCCCGAGCGGCTCTACCAGGTGGCCCGCGGCTGATTTCCCGAAGCGCTCACGCCGGGTCGACCAGATGGTCGGCCCGGCGTCCGTGGTTGTGTGACTCGAATCAGCCCGGTCGGCTTGGTGACAGCGGGCGGACCGCGCTATCTTCAACAATTCGAGGGCACGAAAAAGAACGGCCTAAAAGCCGTTCCTGCAAAGGATTCTAATCTTAAGGGAGACGGCTTGTCAAGGCACTCCGGCGGTACCGGTGAATTGCCGCTCGACGACGAGATCGGCCGCGAGCAGGAGTACGTCTCGATGCTCTACGACCGGCTGGACGGGTTGCGTGAGCAGGCCACCCACCGGCTCACCGCCGAGCTGCGCAACACCGGCGGCACGCTCCAGGACCGCTCCCAGCGCGACAGCTCCGTGGCGATGTACGCCGACCAGGTCGAGCAGTTCTCCGCCGTGGAGAATGGTCTCTGCTTCGGACGGCTCGACGGCGACGACGACTCCCGCCGCTACATCGGCCGAATCGGGATCTTCGACACCAGTGGCGACTACGACCCGCTGCTGATGGACTGGCGGGCTCCCGCCGCGCGTCCGTTCTACCTCGCCACCGCCGCCAACCCGCAGGGCGTACGCCGGCGGCGGCACCTGCGCACCCGCCAGCGCAAGGTGACCGGGCTCAACGACGAGGTGCTCGACATCGACAGCGCCTCGCCGGGCGGGCACGAGGAGCTGACCGGCGAGGCGTCGCTGCTCGCCGCCCTCAACGCCGGCCGGACCGGCCGGATGCGCGACATCGTGGAGACCATCCAGGCCGAGCAGGACGGGATCATCCGCGCCGATCTGCCCGGCGTCATGGTGGTCCAGGGCGGCCCCGGCACCGGCAAGACGGCGGTCGCGCTGCACCGGGCGGCGTACCTGCTCTACACACACCGGCGGGAGCTGTCCAGCCGGGGTGTGCTGCTGGTCGGCCCGAACGCGACGTTCCTGCGCTACATCTCCCAGGTGTTGCCCACTCTGGCCGAGACGGGCGTGCTGCTGCGTACCCAGGGTGATCTGTTTCCCGGGGTGAGCGCCCAGCGCGTCGAGCCGGCCGAGACCGCGGCGCTCAAGGGCCGGGCGGTGCTCGCCGAGGTGCTGGCGCTGGCCGTCCGGGACCGGCAGTGGGTGCCGGACGAGCCGCTGGAGATCGAGGTGGAGCGCGAGGTGCTGACCCTCGACCCGGAGACGGTGCGTGCCGCCCGGGACCGGGTGCGCCGCACCGACCGGCCGCACAACCTGGCACGGGCGCTGTTCGACGTGGAGATCGTGCACGCGCTCGCCGACCAGGTGGCGGAGCGGATCGGCGCCGACCCGCTGGGCGGGGACAACCTGCTCGACGAGGCCGACCGCGCCGAGATCCGTCGCGAGCTGCGCGAGGAGACGGAGATTCAGGCGGCCCTCGACCGGCTGTGGCCGGTGCTCACCCCGCAGCGCCTGCTCGCCGATCTGTACGCGGACCCGGACCGGATCGCCGCCGCCGCACCGATGCTCACCGAGGACGAGCGGGCCCGGCTGCATCGCGAGCCGGGCGGGTGGACGCCCGCCGACGTGCCGCTGCTGGACGAGGCCGCCGAGCTGCTCGGTGAGGACGAGCGGGCCGCCGCCGCCCGCCGGGACCGCATCCGGATGATGGAACGGGAGTACGCCGAGGGCGTCCTGGAGATCGCTCGGGGTTCCCGCTCGATCGACGTCGAGGACGAGGCCGAGGGCGGTGAGATCCTCGGCGTGACCGACCTCATCGACGCCGACCGGCTGCTGGAGCGGCAGGAGGAGGCCGACCGGCTGACCACCGCGCAGCGCGCCGCCGCCGACCGGACCTGGGCGTTCGGGCACGTGATCGTGGACGAGGCGCAGGAGTTGTCGCCAATGGCGTGGCGGCTGCTGATGCGCCGCTGCCCGAGCCGGTCGATGACGATCGTCGGGGACGTGGCACAGACCGGCGCGCTCGCCGGGACGCCGTCCTGGGCCGATGCCCTCGCCCCCTACGTGGCGCAGCGCTGGCGGCTGACCGAGCTGACGGTCAGCTACCGCACGCCGGCCGAGATCATGGCGGTCGCCGCCGACGTACTGGCCGAGATCGACCCGGCGCTGCGACCGCCGCGCTCGGTGCGCGAGAGCGGCCTTCCACCGTGGGACCGGGCGGTGCCCGACGAGCAACTGCCCGCAGAGCTGGTGTCGGCGGCGACGCGCGAGGCCGCCGGGCTGACCGAGGGCCGGCTCGGCGTCATCGTGCCGGCCAGCCGGGTGGACGCGCTCGGCGCGGCGTTGACCGCCGCGCTGCCGGAGGCCACGGTGGGCGAGCACCCGGAGTTGGAGAGCCGGGTGGTCGTGCTGACGGTCGCGCAGGCCAAGGGCCTGGAGTTCGACTCGGTGCTGGTGGTCGACCCGGACCGGATGGTGGCGGAGTCGCCGCGCGGGCGCAGCGACCTGTACGTCGCGCTCACCCGGGCCACCCAGCGCCTGGGCGTCCTGCGCCCCTGCCGCTGACCGACCGCCGCGCCCCCGCTGACCGGCCGGTCGGCGGGGGCGGGCTCACCGTCGGTCAGTCGGTCGAGCGGTCCCGGATGGACTTGCCCGGCCCGGTGGCGGACGTGGACTGGTCGCTGGTGCTGCCCCCCATCGGGGTGCTCAACCCGCCGGTGGTGGCGTCCCCGGTCGTCGTCGGGGCAACCTTGCCGGGGTGCCGCTCCGGCTGGCGGGCGACCCGCCGCACGCTCGCCGGGCCGGCGGTGCCACCGGTGGTGGTCACCGCACCCTGCCCGCCGACCGGGCCACCGTCGCGCAGCACCTGCGGGTCGACCCGCTCGTGCGCCGGGTCGAGCGGGTCGTCTCGCTGGATCTGGCTCTCGATATCGGTGGGGGGCACTGTGACCTCGTCGAGGGCGCCCTCGCCGTACACGCCGCCGGCGATCCGGTTCTCGGCCTGGCGGGCGGCCTCCTGCCGCATGTCGTCCTCACGCACGTCCATCACCTCGCAGAAGCTGTGGAACTGACTGCGTGCCCGGCCACCCGTCGACCAAACCCGCAGTGCTCAGGTGCCGAGCGGGAAACGGACATCCGCCCCGATGTGCCCCAACGGTGAGACCCGTCCGACGACCGCGCCGACCACTGCGTGGCCAGCCGTCGTCGATTCTTTTTCGAGCCGAGGAGTGTTACCTGGTCGGCGGCCTCGGGTAGTCGGGGGGCGTCCCCGCCGTGCAAGCGAACCGTGCCGTGGCCGACACGCGGTAGCGGGGCGAGGGAATGCAGGTACGACTCATCGCATCCTGAGGAGGACCAGATGAGCACGCAGGCTGCTTCCACCCGGCCGATGAACCGGCCGATGAACGACCCGCAGAATCCCGCAGCGATGCGGGAGACGCAGCAGATGCCGGTCATGCACGACGGGCGTCGCAACGACATGCAGGCACCCGGTACGGAGACCAAGCAGGCCTTCAAGACCACCGAGTTCTGGATCTACCTGATCGCGGTGGCCGCCGTACTGGGCGCGTCGCAGGTCGTCGGGCGGAACTCGGCCGGAGTGGACATCTTCCGGGCCGACAACGCCTGGTTCCTGATCACCCTGCTGACGTTGGGCTACCTCGGTAGCCGCGGCCTGGCCAAGGCCGGCAGCAACTGGCGCAGCAGCGAGGAGCGCAAGGCCCGGCACTGACCGGGTGACAGCACAGCGCACGGTGGCCTCCGGGAGAGTTCTCCCGGAGGCCACCGTCGTCTGTGGAGGCGTTACTCGTCGCCGCCGAAGTCGCCGAAGTCGCCCTCGAAGGCGTCCTCGATCATCTCGCCGGCGATCATGCCGCCGGCGACGCCGAGCGCCGCGCCGGCCACCATGCCGCCCACGCCGCCCATACCGCCGTGCCCGCGGCCATGACCGTGGCCGTGGCCGTACTGGGAGCGCAGGCTGCCGTAGCGGGACGTCGTCTCGCGCAGCCAACCGTCGACGACCTGCGCCCAGTCGACGCGGTCGACGTCGGCGTGCGACACCTGGTAGCGGCCGAACGCGTCGTGCCCGGCGCTGAGGAAGCCGCCCCGCTTGTCACACTCCAGGATCACCTCGACACCACGCTGACTCGTCACGAAGGTCAGCTCGACCTCGTTGATGGTGCCCGCGTACTGCGGGGAGGCGAAGAACTCGATCTCCTGGTAGAACGGCAGCGTCTGCTGCACGCCGCGGATGTGACCGCGCTCCAGGTCGGCGTGCTTGAACCGGAAACCGAGGCGCTGGAACGCCTCCAGGATCCGCTCGTGCACAGGCAACGGGTGCACCGCCACGTGGTCCAGGTCGGTTTTGTCGACCGCGCGGGCCACCGACAGCTCCGTCCGCAGGCCCATCGTCATGCCGTGCAGGCGCTGGCCGTACACGTCGGTGATCGGGGTCTCCCACGGCACCGGGAGCTGGAACGGGATCGACAACTCCTGCTTGGGCGCGAGCTGGAACGCGCCACTGACGGCCATCCGGTGAAACTCCATGGTGCCCGCGTACTCCGTGTCGTGGCCCTCGACCTCGACCCGGGTGACCAGACCGATCACCACCTGCTCGATGGCCGCCGGGCTTTCACCGCCGACGAGGTTGACCTGCCCGTCGAGGGTCAGGCCGGGCCGGGTGTTGGGGTTGGTCAGCACGGTGTCCACACTGGGACCGCCCACACCGAACGCGCTCAACATCTTCTTGAAGACCATCGAAACTCCTGTGCGACAGCCGACCGCTCCTGTGTTGGAGTCGGACGTTGACTCGACGGGCACCCTATCCAGCACCCCTGTGAGATGGCTGTGAGCGCGCCACACCGGCGACCTGGTGTCGATCAGCGTCGCGCGCGGATCATGCCGGGGGTCAGATCCCCGATCGCCAGGTCGGCTGCGCGCTCGGGATCGTAGCCGGCCCGGCGGAGCAGCCCGTCGACACACCAGTGACCCGAGCGGTCGGCGCCATCGGTGACATCGAGATCAAGGTCGAGGTTGCACCGCTCGCCGGCGACGGTGACCTCCCAGTCGGGCCGACGCCGGTGCACCGCGAGCAGTAGCCGCCATGCCAGGTCGTTCCGCCGGTCACGACGCAGCGGATCGCATTCGCGCAGGGCCTCGGCGACGTGGTCCGCGTCGGGATCGAAGCCGTCCAGCAGCGGCAGCAGTGACGGATCTGCCAGGTACGCGGCGGCCCGGATGGTGAACCTGTGGACCTCGTCGTGGGAGAGCATCTCGCGTACCAGTGGAAGTGCCCGTGCGTCCCGCCGCCGGGCCAGCCCTCGGGCACCTTCCGCGCGTACCTCCTGGTCGACGTCGCGGGTACGGTCCCACAGCGCCCGGCGGACGGCGTTCCCGTCGGCGGTGCTCACCCAGCCGAGCCCGAAGGTGGCCCACTCCCGCACGGCGGTATCGGAATCGGTGGACAGGTCGATCAGCACCGCCTCGCCGGCTTCGGCCGGAGGATCGTCGAGGACCGCCGGCACCGCGACAGCGACCTGGAACCGTACGTCGCTGTCGGGACTGCCCGCGAGGGTGACAAGGGTCGGCAGGGCGCGGGGATCGCAGGTCGCGCCCAGGGCGCGAGCAATCGACCAGTGCACCTCGGGATCGACTTCGGTGCTGGCCAGCGAGATCAGGGCCGTCGCGGCGGCCGCACGCAGGTCGTCCCCGTGCACAGCGCTCGCGTAGCCGAGCAGGTCGCACGCCGCCGCGCGTACCACGCGGTCCGGATCAGCGAGTTTGCCGACAGCCAGCTGGAAGGCCACCACGCCCGCGCCAGCCGCCTGCCGGAGCAGCTCCGACCCGTCGTCGGAGTCGCCGTCCTCGACGGTACGCCGCAACCGCTGCACCGCCCGGTCGAACAGGTCCGCCACCTCGTGCGCCTCCACGCTCGACATGGTGCCCCCGGCCAGTCGCTGCCGCCACCAACTTTTGATCGACTCGACATCGCCGATATGGGGCTATCAGCCGGCCGGGACACCCCGACATCGGCGATGTCGAGTCGATCACGGCTCGGTGCGGCCGAACGTGCCGTCTTTGACCCCGTTGACGAAGGCAGTCCAGCCGCTGACGCCGTAGACGAGGGTCGCCGCCGCGCGGTCCTTGCTGTCCCGCACCGCCACCCGACCAGAACCGTCGAGAACAGGCCCCGCTTCGACACAGCTCCCGCCGTTACTGTTGCTGCGAGTGCTGATGTGCCAGGCCACGGCCGGCAGGGCTTCGTTCATGGCAGTTCCTCCGTGATCTTCGCGATCAGCTCGGCCGCCTCGCGCTGATCGAGCGCGACATCCTGCAGGCGATGGTACGCAAGCGCGTACCGTCTCGACTTCGGAGATTCCATGAACCGGCGCCCACCCAGAGTCTCCGCATAGGCCACCTCGGGATACGGCTTCGGCATCCGGAAGAGAACGAATGAGCCGTCCAGCCCGGCGTGCAGGCCGACCCGCGATGGCAACACGCGGACGTCGATGTTCTGCCGTCGCATCAGCCCGGCGAGGTGTTGTAGTTGGCCGCGCATCACGGCCGGACTCCCGACTGGTCGACGAAGAACGCTTTCGTCGATGACCGCCGCTACACGGACGGCGGGATCGCGCGTGAGCACACGCTGGCGGTCGACCCGCAGTTGCAGCCACTTGCGGACCGAGAAATCCGATGCCTGCTCTCCCTCGGCGTTACGGATCACCGCTTCCGCGTAGGCCGCCGTCTGCATCAGCCCCGGCATGAGGAAGGCATCCCACGAGCAGATGTGCTCGGCTCTGGTCTCCAACCAGGGGAAATCGATGAACGAGGCGTCCACCAACTCGTCGTAGTCGTCGTCCCAGCGGTCGGTCCGCCAGGCGTCTTCGGCAAGCTGGAGGAAGCGGTTGCGCTCGCGCCCGTCATGCTCGCCGTAAAGATCGAGAAGCGATTCGACAACGCCTCGGCGGAACGGCCACTCGGCACGCTCCCAGCGGGCGATGGACGAAAAGTCCCGCTCCAGAAACTCGGCCGCCTGCTTGAGAGTGATGCCGCGCTGTTCCCGCAACTGTCGCATCTGCTGGCCGAGCCACTGGGCACGCAATGTCTGGACGAACGATTCACGCCTGGCGGGCATGGGTCCCCTCTCTGACGTCCCTCATGACGAACTTCGTTGGTGTCGTTGCACCAATGCCGGGGCCACTGGAAACGTGGCCCGCGGGTGAGGGTGATCGCCGGCCCCCGGGGAAGCCCGGTGCAAACACGGCAACCGCAGCTGTGCCAACAGCCGAGAAGGTGACGAGAGGCGGCCTCGCGAGTGGCAGTCGCATACCGGCTCTCGTCGGGTCTCAACTAGAGCGTCGGGAGGTACGAATCCCGGCTCCGAACCGACTTGCACGAATACCTACCACGAAGAAGGGCGCTCTCGCGACCCCGACCCACCATCGACCGACGACGACAGAGGTGACCGATGACCAGAGGCACGCACCACGACGGCGGACGGCTGCATCCGCGGCACGTGCGCGACCACCAGTTCGCCACCGTCGGCTTCGGCCGAAGGGGCCTCGACCCCCGGGAGGTGCGGCGGTTCCTGCACCGCGTCGCGCTCGACCTGACCGCGCTGCACCACGACCTGGCGCTGCTCAGCGAGGAGAACGCGCGGGTCAAGCGGGCGCTGCGGGCCCGGCAGGGCGCCTGGTCCGAGGGGCAGCGAAGGTGATTCCGCCGGATCGGGTCTTCGTACCGCTGCCTCGGGCCGCCGTGCTGGCGTTCACCGAGCCGCCCGAACCGCCGCCCCGGCACGTGATCCACCTGCCGGTGGCGGTTGTCGACCTGGCCGGCGCACTGGAATTGGCCCGTGCTCTCGCCCGGTCGCTGACCGCGACGTCACAGATCGACATCGGCGGCATCACCGTGTCGGCCGAGGACGCGCAGCACGTACGACACTGGGTCTTCTGTGACCGGATCATGCCCGATCGCCGGCGATGTGCGCGGCCGGCCGACCACGACGGACCCTGCTCTCCTGTCGAGGATCCCTGACCCACATCTATCCTCGTGGACGATGACAATGGGGAGACGGGCACACGCCGCCGTGCTCGCTGCGGCGGTCGCGTTGCTGGCGGTGGTCGGGTGCGACACGGCAGCGGTTGACGAGACGCGTGGATGCCAGGAGCAGCGGCAGCTCGACGAGGCGAAGGTCCGGGTCAGCCGCTGGGAGCCGCCGGATGAGCTTCCGTTTATCGGCGACTATTCGGAGATTCACTGGCAAGCGCGCGCGTTGGGCAATCCGTGTTCACGGATGCCGGGCCCGACGGACTGGGAATACCAGGGCGTCATCATCCTGCGTCCCGAGGACGCACACCGGTTGGCCGAGCGGTTCGAGTTCGTTTCGTTCACCAACATCGACCCGGCCGAGCTGATCCACTCACACACGCCTACGGACGTGCGACCGGACCTCGCACCGTTCCTCCCGACCAAGCCACAGTGGCTGCACAGTCAGACCTACAACGATGCGCTACCGTCGACACGCTGGCGGGTGGTGTTCCTGGACGTGCAGCATCACACGCTCCTGTTCATGCTGAACGATCATTAGACGAGTCCTAACCGGTCTCCACGACGACCAGTTCGCCTACCTGTTCGCCGATCGTGGTGCGGGCGTCCGCTGGCAGCCCTCGGTCGGTGATCAGCACGTCGGCCGCCTCCAGCGGGGCGATGGTGGCGATGCCGATCGTCTCCCACTTGGTGTGGTCGGCGAGCACCACGAGCCGGCGGGCCGCGCCGATCAGACACCGGTTGACGCCGGCCTCCAGCAGGTTCGGCGTGGTGAAGCCGGTACGCGGGCTGAGCCCGTGCACACCCAGGAACAGCAGGTCGACGTTGAGCGCGCTGATCGCGGCCTCGGCCACCGGACCGGTCAGCGCGTCCGACGGGGTACGGATGCCACCGGTCAACACGACCGTCTGGTCGGCGCGCGGGTTCTGGTAGAGCGCGTCGGCCACCGGGATCGAGTTGGTCACCACGGTCAGCCCGTGCACATCGGAGAGCAGGGTGGCCAGCGCGGCAGTGGTCGTCCCGGCGGACAGCGCGATGGCCATCCCCGGCTCCACCATCGTCGCCGCCCGCTCGGCGATGGCCCGCTTCTCCGTCTGCTGGCGGATCGACTTCGCGGCGAACCCGGGCTCCTCGGCCGAGCCCGGGCCGGCGAGGGTCGCGCCGCCGTGGACCTTGTCCACCAGGCCGCGCTCGGCCAGCACCTCCAGGTCGCGCCGGATCGTCATGTCGGACACGCCGAACCGGCTGACCAGGTGGCTCACCCGCACGCCGCCACGCTGGCGGATCAGATCGAGGATGGCGGTCTGCCGCTGCTGGGCCAGCATCTCAGGGAACCTCCTTCGCGCCGCGCTGGTCGCCGGGTCAGGCCGACTCGTCGGCCCGGTCCTCGCGGACCACGGCCACCTCGCCGGCCGGCACTGTCAGCTCACCCGCACACCGCGTCCCGGTCAACAGCTCGGTGCCGCGCGCCGCGACGCGTACCTCGGTCTCGGTGTGGTTGATCGCGAACAGCCAGGTCCGCTCGCCGTCGCGTCGTCGTACCACCTCCACCCCGGTCGGCGCCTGCGCCGCCGGGCGGACGCCGGCCTCGTCGAGCAGCCGGGCGACGAGCCGGTCGGTGGCCGGTTCGTCCAGCCGGGTGCCGACGTACCAGGCGGCGCCCGCGCCGACCGGCCGCCGGGTCAGCGCAGGCACACCCGGCAGGGGCCCGTCGGTGTACGACGCCAGCACCTCGGCGTCGTCGGCGTGCAGCCATTCGGTCCACACGTCGGCGGTGCTGCCGTCGTCGAGCCGGACCCGCTCGCCGTCGCGCAGCGGGAAGAACTCCTCGGTCCGTACGCCCAGCAGGTCCCGGAAGGCGCCCGGGTAGCCGCCCAGCCGGATGTGGTCGTTGGGGTCCACGATGCCGCTGAAGTAGGTGACGGCCGCCGTGCCACCGGCCTCGACGAACCGGCGCAGCGCGTCGGCGTCGGTGTCGCGGACCAGGTAGAGAGTGGGCACCAGGACCAGACGGTAGCCGCTGAGGTCGGCCGACGGGTGGACGATGTCGGCGGTCACGCCGGCCCGCCACAGCGCGCCGTAGAGGGCGTTCATCCGGTCGGCGTAGGTGACGTCGGCGCTGGGGTGCGAGTCCAGCTCGACCGCCCACCACGCCTCCCAGTCGAACAGGATCGCCACGTCGGCGTCCACCCGGCTGCCGCGGATCTCGGCCAGCGCCTTGAGATCCGCGCCGAGCTGGCAGACCTCGCGGAACACCTTGGTGTCCGGGCCGGCGTGCGGCACAAGCGCGGAGTGGAACTTCTCCGCGCCGGCCCGGGAGGCCCGCCACTGAAAGAACAGCACCCCGTCGGCGCCGCGGGCGACGTGCGCCAGGCTGTTGCGGCGCAGCTGCCCGGGCAGCTTGGCCACGTTGCGCGGCTGCCAGTTGACCGCGCTGGTGGAGTGCTCCATGAGCAGCCACGGGTCGCCGCCGGCGACGCCCCGGGTGTGGTCGGCGGCGAACGCCAGCCCGAGGTGCGCCTGCGGGTTGGCGGCGGTCAGGTAGTGGTCGTTGGACACCAGGTCCACATCGGGGGCCCAGGAGTGGTAGTCCATGTGCTTGACGCCCATGCCGATCATGAAGTTGGTGGTGACCGGCTGGCGGACCAGCGTCGTCAGCACCTCGCGTTCGGCGCGCAGTTGGGCGCGCTGCTCGTCGGAGGAGAAGCGCAGGAAGTCGAGTTGCTGCGTGGGGTTGGCGAAGGTCGGCGCGGTGCGCGGCGGGTTGATCTCGGCCCAGTCGCCGTAGCGCTGGCTCCAGAAGGCCGTGCCCCAGGCGTCGTTGAGCCGGTCCAGGTCGCCGTAGCGGTCCCGCAGCCAGCCCCGGAACGCCTCGGCGCTGACGTCGCAGTAGCAGTGCACGTTGTGGCAGCCCAGCTCGTTCGAGACGTGCCACATGACCACGGCGGGATGCTCGGCGTACCGGCCGGCGACCGCCCGCACCAGCTCCAGGGAGCGCTCGCGGAACACCGGGGAACTGGGGCAGTACGCCTGCCGGCCGCCCGGCCAGAGGATCGCGCCGTCGGCCCGGCGGGGCAGCGTCTCCGGGTGCGCGCGGGCCAGCCAGGGTGGCGGGCTGGCGGTCGCGGTGGCCAGGTCGACCTGGATGCCGCCGTCGTGCAGCAGATCCAGGACCCGGTCCAGCCAGCCGAACTCGAACCGGCCCGGAGCGGGCTCCAGCAGAGCCCAGGAGAAGATGCCGACGGAGACCAGGTTGACCCCGGCCCGACGCATCAGCTCGACGTCCTCCGACCAGGTCTGCTCGGGCCACTGCTCGGGGTTGTAGTCGCCGCCGAAATAGATGCCGTTCCCCTGCCATCGCCGCATGACAGCTGAGGGTGCACCTGCCGCCGCACGGAAGTCAACAGGTTCCAACATCGACTTTGTTTCCAACGTTTACCACGTAACAGCCGTATCACGACTGGGTTATCAGAGGTGAACAGCCCTCTTGACAGCGGCCTATGGAGGGGTAGCTTGAGGCCCCAACTGGCCGATCGTGTTCGCCAATGTGGATTCTCGGTGGATCACGATGCGTATCCACAAGGCCGGACGCGCTCTTCACCACCCCTGACGGCCCTTGGGCGTAGCACCTCTTCATCCGCAGGAGGCACAGATGTCCCGTCCCCGATCCCAAGCCGAGTACCTGGCTCGGCTCGTACCGCCCTCCGTCGCCGGCATCAACCGACGGTCGCTGCTGGCCGGCGCGGCCGGCACGGGCGCGCTGCTCGGCACCGGTCTGCTCGCCGGCTGCGGCGACGACTCCGGCTCCGGCGGGTCCAGCAAGGACGTGTCGCTCGGATCCAACCAGTCCGACCCGAAGCCCAAGGACGTCCTCGCGAAGGTCGCCGACGGGTTCAAGACCGCCTCCGGCGTCCAGGTCGCGGTGAACACGGTCGACCACAACACGTTCCAGGAGAACATCAACAACTACCTCCAGGGCAAGCCGGACGACGTCTTCACCTGGTTCGCCGGCTACCGGATGCGCTTCTTCGCCCAGAAGGGCCTGGCCAGCGACATCAGCGACGTGTGGGGCAAGCTCTCCGGCTACTCGGACGCCTTCAAGAAGGCGTCCACCGGCGACGACGGCAAGCAGTACTTCGTCCCGGCGTCGTACTACCCGTGGGCCGTCTTCTACCGCAAGTCGGTCTGGCAGCAGCACGGCTACCAGGTGCCCACCACGCTGGACCAGTTCACCGCGCTCGGCGCGCAGATGAAGAAGGACGGCCTCATCCCCGTCGCCTTCGCCGACAAGGACGGCTGGCCGGCGATGGGCACCTTCGACATCCTCAACCTGCGGATCAACGGCTACCAGTTCCACGTCGACCTGATGGCCGGCAAGGAGGCCTGGACCTCCGACAAGGTCAAGAAGGTCTTCGACACCTGGGCCGGCCTGCTCCCCCTGCACCAGCCGGACAGCCTCGGCCGCACCTGGCAGGAGGCCGCGCAGTCGCTGCAGCAGAAGAAGAGCGGGATGTACCTGCTCGGTCTCTTCGTCGGTCAGCAGTTCAGCAACGACGAACAGAGCGACCTCGACTTCTTCACGTTCCCCGAGATCGACCCGTCCATCGGCGCGAAGGCCCTGGACGCCCCGATCGACGGCTACATGATGGCCCGCAAGCCCAAGAACGAGGACAACGCCCGCAAGCTGATGGAGTACTTCGGCGGCAAGACCGCCGCGGACATCACGGTCAAGAGCGACCCGACCACCCTGGTCGCCAACACCGGCGCCGACGTCAGTGGCTACACCGCGCTGCAGAAGAAGGCCGCCGAGCTGGTCGGGTCGGCCACCGAGATCGCGCAGTTCCTCGACCGGGACACCCGGCCGGACTTCGCCTCCACGGTGATGATCCCGGCGATCCAGCAGTTCATCAAGAACCCCAAGGACATCGACGGTCTCACGTCGTCCATCGAGAACCAGAAGAAGTCGATCTTCACTGACTGACGGCGGAAGGGGGAGGACATCGTGTCCGACCTGCCCCTGATCCAAGCGGATCGCGCCGTGCCGCCGCCGGCCGCGACCACCTCAACGGGTGGTCGTCGCCGGCGGCTACGGCTCCTGTCCCGCACCGACCGCGTGGTCATCACGCTGATGGTGCTCGTCCCGCTGCTGCTCGTCACCGCCTTCGTCTGGCTGCCGGCGCTGGCGACCGTGGTGCTCTCCAGCACCGACTGGGACGGCATCGGCCCACTGAACGAGATCGACTTCGTCGGCGCTCGCAACTACAGCGACGTCGTGAACATCTACCCGCCGTTCGTGCCGGCGATCCAGCACAACCTGCTCTGGCTGGCCGTGCTGTTCGTGGTCGCCACCCCGTTCGGCATGTTCCTGGCCGTGCTGCTCGACAAGGAGCTGCGCGGCAGCCGCTTCTACCAGACGGCGCTGTACCTGCCGGTGGTGCTCTCGCTGGCACTGATCGGCTTCGTCTGGCAGCTGCTCTACTCCCGCGACCAGGGTCTCATCAACGCCGTCTTCGGCAGCAACGTCGACTGGTACGGCGACTCGAACGTCAACATCTGGGCGGTCATGATCGCCTCCGGCTGGCGGCACGTCGGCTACATCATGCTGCTCTACCTCGCCGGCCTGAAGGGCGTCGACCCGTCGCTGCGGGAGGCCGCGGCGGTCGACGGCGCGTCGGAGAGCCGGACGTTCTTCCGGGTGGTGTTCCCGGTGCTGCGGCCGATCAACATCATCGTGCTGGTGGTGACGGTGATCGAGTCGCTGCGCGCGTTCGACCTGGTCTGGGTCGTCAACAAGGGACGCAACGGTCTGGAGCTGATCTCGGCACTGGTCACCCAGAACGTGGTGGGTGAGGCGAGCCGGATCGGCTTCGGCTCCGCGCTGGCGACGATCATGCTGGTCGTCTCGCTGGTCTTCATCACCATCTACCTGGCGACCGTGATGAGGGAGGACCGGGAATGAGCACCGCGACAGTGACCCGGCGTACCGAGGGTGGCACCGACACCCCGGTCCGCCGCCGCAAGCTGACCCCGGCGCGGCTGCTGCTGCACGGCTTCCTCATCGTCGTCTCGCTGGCCTGGCTCTTCCCGATCGCCTGGGCGGTGCTGACCTCGCTGCGCTCCTACGATTACACGGCCGCCAACGGCTACGTCTCATTCGGCGGCTGGACCTTCGACAACTACGTCACCGCGTGGCGGACAGCGGAGTTCGGCAAACACTTCCTCAACTCGGTCTACATCACCGTGCCGGCGGTGCTGCTGACGCTCTTCCTCGCCTCCTGCGTGGCGTTCGTCATCGCCCGGTTCAACTGGAAGATCAACCTCGTCCTGCTCGGGGTGTTCACCGCCGCCAACCTGCTGCCCCAGCAGGCATTGCTCATCCCGCTGTTCCGGCTGTTCACCGAGGTGCCGCTGCCGGAGTTCATGAGTGACTCCGAACTGCTCTACGACAGCTACTGGGGCCTGATCCTGATCAACGTGGCCTTCCAGTGCGGGTTCTGCGTCTTCGTGCTCAGCAACTACATGAAGGCGCTGCCCCGCGACCTGTACGAGGCGGCGATGGTCGACGGGGCCAGCGTCTGGCGGCAGTACTGGCAGGTCACCATGCCGCTGTGCCGGCCGGCCCTGGCAGCGCTCGCCACCCTGGAGGTGACCTGGATCTACAACGAGTTCTTCTGGGCCACCGTCCTCATGCGCACCGGCGACAAGTTCCCGGTGACCAGCTCGCTCAACAACCTGCGCGGCGAGTTCTTCACCGACAACAACCTGGTCTCGGCGGGCAGCGTGCTCGTCGCGATCCCCACCCTGGTGATCTTCTTTATGCTCCAGCGGCACTTCGTCCGGGGCCTGACCTTGGGAGCCTCCAAAGGATGACGATCCTGCACCTGCGCCGCGCGCGGACCAGCCTGGTGCTCGACGCGCGCGGCCCGGGGCTGCCCCGCGTCGTGCACTGGGGCGGCGACGTCGGCGACCTCGACGACGACGCCCTGCGCCAGCTCACCGACGCGACAGTGCCACCCGTGGTGCCGAGCAGCTTCGACGAGCCGCCCGCGCTGTCCCTGCTGCCGGAGGCGAGCGCCGGCTGGAGCGGTCGGCCGGGACTGGTCGGGCATCGTGACGGGCAGGACTGGTCCACCGCGTTCCGGCTCGACGGTCTCGACGTCGACCAGCCCTCCGACGCTCCGGCGCGGGTCACCGTGCGGGCGTCGGACGGGGTCGCCGGGCTCGGCCTGACCGTCGAGATCACGCTGGACCGGTACGGCCTGCTGACCATTCGCCATCGCCTGCGCAACGACGGCGACGGCGCGTACGAGGTGCACGGGCTGACGCCGGTGCTGCCGGTGCCGGCGGTCGCCACCGAACTGCTCGACCTGACCGGCCGCTGGTGTCGGGAACGCTCGCCACAGCGGCATCCCTGGCAGCACGGCGCGTGGGTCCGCGAGGGCCGGCACGGGCGCACCGGGCACGATGCCACGCTGTTGCTGGTCGCCGGCGCCGCCGGGTTCGGCTTCGGCCACGGCGAGGTCTGGGCGGTGCACACCGCGTGGAGCGGCGACCACGTCACCGTCGCCGAGCGGCACCCCACCGGCGAGTCCACTCTCGGCGGCGGCGAACTGCTGGCGCCCGGCGAGATCCGGCTCGCCCCCGGCGAGGAGTACGACACTCCACTGCTCTACGCCGTCTGGTCCGACGTCGGGCTGGACGGGCTCAGCGACGTACTCCATTCGCATCTGCGGGCCCGGCCCGGACACCCGCGCTCCCCCCGCCCGGTGACCCTCAACGTCTGGGAGGCGGTCTACTTCGACCACGACCTGGACCGGCTGCGGGCCCTCGCCGACCGGGCCGCGCACCTCGGCGTGGAACGGTTCGTGCTTGACGACGGCTGGTTCCGCGGCCGGCGCGACGACACCGCCGGGCTCGGCGACTGGTACGTCGACGAGGGCGTCTGGCCCGACGGCCTGCAACCGCTCATCGACCACGTGACCGGCCAGGGCCTTCAGTTCGGCCTGTGGGTGGAGCCGGAGATGGTCAATCCCGACTCCGACCTGTTCCGCGCGCACCCGGACTGGCTGCTGGCCGTGCCGGGGCGGCTGCCGCCGGCCTGGCGCAACCAGCAGGTGCTCGACCTGGGCCGCCCGGAGGCGTACGACCACGTGCTGGAACGCCTCGACGCGCTGCTGCGCGACCACCCCGGCATCAGCTACCTCAAGTGGGACCACAACCGGGACCTCACCGAGGCCGGGCACCGCGGCCGGCCCGGGGTGCACGGGCAGACCCTCGCGGTCTACCGCCTCCTCGACGAGCTGCGCCGCCGGCATCCCGGCGTCGAGATCGAGAGCTGCTCGTCCGGCGGCGCCCGGGTGGACCTGGCCATCCTGGCCCGCACCGACCGGGTCTGGGCCAGCGACTGCAACGACGCCTTGGAACGGCTCAGCATCCAACGCTGGACCGGTCTGCTGCTGCCTCCGGAGCTGATCGGCACGCACATCGGCCCGGAACGCTCGCACACCACCAACCGCGTGCACGACCTGGGCTTCCGGGCGGCCACCGCGCTGTTCGGCCACCACGGGATCGAGTGGGACATCGCCTCGATCAGCGCTGCCGAACAGGCCGAGTTGGCCGCCTGGGTGGCGCTGCACAAGCGGCTGCGTCCGCTGCTGCACGCCGGCCGGGTGGTCCGCGTCGACCACCCGGACCCGGCCGTCTGGGCGCACGGCGTGGTCGCGGGTGACAAGACCCGAGCGGTGTACGCGGTGGCACGGCTCGCCACCTCGGTGGCGCAGACCCCGGGCGCGGTACGTCTGCCCGGCCTCGATCCGACGCGGCGTTACCGGGTACGAGCGGTGGCGGACGTGCCGCCCCCGGCGACCATCGAGCGGGCCGCGCCACCGTGGCTGGCCTCCGGTGTCACGCTCAGCGGAGCGGCGCTGGCCCGGGTGGGTGTGCAGCTGCCCGCGTTGCACCCGGAGCAGAGCCTGGTGCTGGAGGTCGACGAGGCCAGCTAGAAATTTCTTCCGCCGGAGTGTCGAGAACGGTGACGCGTGCTTCTACCTCAGGGTGAGAGCACCGACCACGGTGCGCGGACGTGAGGGGCGAACCATGAAGTACATGCTGCTGATGCAGTTCAGCGCCACCGGGACCGACTTCCCGAGCATCGACACCTGGACCCCGGACGAGGTCCGGGCCCACATCGCGTTCATGGGCGAGGTCAATGAGAAGCTGACCGCCGCCGGGGAGTGGGTCGACGCGCAGGGCCTCGGTGGCCCGCAGCAGGCGCGGATCGTGCGTGCCGGCGAGGGCGGGACGCCGGTGGTCACGGAGGGGCCGTTCGCCGAGACGAAGGAGTTCCTCGCCGGCTTCTGGATCGTCGACTGCGACAGCCCGCAGCGGGCGGTGGAGGTGGCCGCGTACATCTCCACCGCGCCCGGCCCCGGTGGCCGGCCGCTGAACATGCCGATCGAGGTGCACCCGGTGATGTCCGCACCCACCGAGGAGTTGTGAGGGCTGACCACCGATCCCCAGATCGAGGACCTGCTGCGCGAGTTGGCGCCGCAGGTCCTCGGCGTGCTCGCCCGCCGGTTCGGTGACTTCGCCACCGCCGAGGACGCCGTGCAGGAGGCGCTGCTCGCCGCCGCGACCCAGTGGCCGGCCGACGGGTTGCCCGCCAACCCGCGCGGTTGGCTGATCCAGGTCGGCTACCGCCGGATGATCGAGCTGATCCGCGGCGAGCAGGCCCGGCGCCGCCGGGAGGACCTGGTCGCCCGCCGGGATCCTGACGACCGGCAGTACGCGCCGGCAGCGGACGAGGAGTTGACCGCCGCGCGGGACGACACTCTGGTGCTGCTCTTCCTGTGCTGCCACCCGGCGCTCGCCCCCGCATCGGCGGTCGCGCTGACCCTGCGCGCGGTCGGCGGGCTCACCACCGCCGAGATAGCGCGCGCGTTCCTGGTGCCCGAGGCGACCATGGCCCAGCGGATCAGCCGCGCCAAGCAGCGTATCCGCGCGTCCGGGCTGCCGTTTCGGATGCCGGAGGAGGCGGAACGGGCCGACCGGCTGTCCGCCGTCCGGCAGGTGCTCTACCTGATCTTCACCGAGGGGCACACCAGCACCGCCGGCCCGGCCCTGCGCCGCGTCGACCTCGCGGCCGAGGCGATCCGGCTGACCCGCGCGCTGCACACGCGACTGCCCGACGACAGCGAGACGGCCGGGCTGCTGGCGTTGCTGCTGCTCACCGAGGCGCGCAGCCCGGCGCGCACCGGCCCCTCCGGAGAGTTGATCTCCCTGGCCGACCAGGACCGCAGCCGCTGGGACGCCGCGGCGATCACCGAGGGCGTCGCACTGATCACCCGGGCGTTGCCGCGCGGCCCGGTCGGCCCGTACCAGGTGCAGGCCGCCATCGCCGCCCTGCACGACGAGGCGCCGAGCACCGACGCGACCGACTGGCCGCAGATCCTGGCGCTGTACGAGGTGTTGGAACGGCTCGCCGGCACCCCGGTGGTGGCGCTCAACCGGGCCGTGGCGACCGCCATGGTGCACGGGCCGACAGCCGGCCTCACGGCCCTCGACGCCCTGGGCGACGATCCCCGGCTGGCGGGGCACCACCGGCTGGCCGCCGCCCGCGCGCACCTGCACGAGATGGCCGGCGACCGGGAGCGGGCGATCGCGGACTATCGCGCCGCCGCCGCGCGCACCAGCAGCCTTCCCGAACAGCGCTACCTCACCATGCGGGCCGCCCGGCTCGCCGCCGGTCCACCGACCACCGAGGACTGAGGAACCCTATGGCGTACGTGCTGCTGGGGATCGCCATCCTCGCGGAGGTTCTGGCGACCAGCCTGATCAAGAGCACCGCCGGATTCAGCCGACTCTGGCCGACGCTGGGATGCCTGACCGGGTACGCGCTGGCGTTCCTCCTGCTGGCCCAGGCCGTGAAGGAGATACCGGTCGGTGTCGCGTACGCCCTGTGGTCGGGTCTGGGCACCGCGGCCATCGTGGCGATCGGCGCGGTGTTCCTGGGCGAGTCGGTCGGGCCGGTCAAGCTCGTCGGCATCGCTCTGATCATCGCGGGGGTGGTCATCGTGAACCTGACCGGGGAGCACTGACCGCGGCCGGCGCGGTGGCCGGGCCCGACGCGGGCCCGGCCACCTGGCGTCGGTCAGCTTGCCGTGCAGCTCACCTCCGGCTTGGGGTTGGTGCCGGTCCAGCTGCCGATGAAGCCGAAGCTGGCGCTGGCGCCGGCAGCCAGCCGGCCGTTGTAGTCCACGTTGCGCGCGGTCACCGTGGATCCGCTGCTGGTCACCGTCGCGTTCCAGGCCTGGGTGACGCTCTGACCGCTGGCGAGGGTCCACCGGGCGGTCCAACCGGTGATCGCGCTCGTGCCGGCGGTCACCCGCACCTCGCCCTGGAAGCCACCCTGCCACTGGTTGAGCACCGTGTACGTCGCGGTGCAGCCACCGGCGGGCGGTGGAGTGGTCGGAGGCGGCGTGGTGGGCGGCGGGGTCGTCGGCGGAGGCGTGGTCGGCGGAGGCGTCGTGGGCGGGGGCGTGGTCGGCGGCGGGGTGCCGCCGAAGACGCTTGCCTCGCGGGCGGTCTGCCGGATGCCGTTGGCGCCGTTGAAGACCCGCTGCCCCCAGGTGGTCAGGTTGGCCGGGTTGAACGCGGTGGCCATGTCGAGGTACTCCACGCCACCCCCGTTGCCGCTCCACGACCAGCCCAGCCAGCCGATCCCGTTGGCCTGGCTGTACGCGAGGATGGTGTCCTCGTCCGGGTCACCATCGGAGTGGTTGAAGCCGAACTCACCGACCACGATGGGCAGCCCGGCCGCCCGGAAACGGCCCAGGTAGTCGGTGATCTCGGCGGCGGTGTCGAAGACGCCGTACATGTGGATGGAGAAGACCGTGTTGCGGGCCGGGTCCGCCGCGAAGACCGCGGCGGCGTTGTCGCGCATGGTGAACGACCAGTCCTGCCCCCAGTTCGGGGCGTCCACCATGATCGTGTGGGTCAGCCCACCGGCCCGCAGTCGCTTGATCGCGTTGGCGTTGTCGGTGGCCCACGAGGAGTAGTTCTGGTTGCCGTACGGCTCGTTGCCGATGTTGACGATGACGTACCGTTCCTGGCCGACCAGCACATCCTTCAGGCTGAGCCAGTAGTCGACGGCGCGGTCCAGCGTGATCGCGCCGCTCTGCTCGCCGTAGCCGGTGGTGTCGTGCACCTCCAGTACGCAGATCAGCCGGTTGGCCTTGCACAGCGAGATGACGTTGGCGACGTCGGCGTTGGTGTTGCGGGTCCACCGGTCGCCACTGGCGAGCACCACCCGCACGGTGTTCGCGCCGAGTGCCTTGACGTTCGCGAACGTGCTGGTCTGCTGCGGATACCAGGTGTGGGCGTGGTTCACCCCACGCATGATGAATTGGGCGCCGTTGGCGTCGTACAGCTTGCCGCCCGCGACGGAAAAGCCGGCCGCGGCGTGCGCCGGCTGGCTGAACGCCAGCACGGCGAGGAGCAACGCGAGCAGGGCCGAGCCGGCGGCGGAGAGTCGAGTCTTCATGGCCTTCCTCAGGGAGGACCCCCGGTGCCCGACAGGGGTGGGACGTGACAGGGGAAGGCGGCTGCAGCCCGACAGCCGCCGCCCGGCTCCCGGCGACGCTCGCATCAGCCTAGGGCGATGGATCAGCCCTAGCAACCGGTTCAGTAGCCTGGTCAGGGACGCGGACAGCCGTAACGGCCCGCGTGGAAGCGGGCCGTCACGGGGCAATCATCCCCACCACAGGATGTGCGCCAGACCGTAGGTCTTAACCGGTTAAGACGACCGTAGGCCGGTCGCTGGCATCCGTCAAGCATCGGCCGTCCGAACCGGACGAGAGGGTTGACGGCCGCTGACCTGGGTATCTCGGGACGAACCGTCGGCGAGAAGGAGATACCCGGATGGTGAGCGTCGGCTACACCCTGATGTGCGAGCAGGCCGGTCCGAAGCAGCTGGTGGACCACGCGGTGCGGGCCGAGGCGGCCGGCTTCGACCAACTGGTGATCTCTGATCACTACTATCCCTGGCTCGACGCCCAGGGCCACTCCCCGTACGCCTGGTCGGTGCTCGGCGCGGTCGCGCACGCCACCTCCCGCGCGGAGCTGATGTCCTTCGTGACCTGCCCGATCCGCCGCTACCACCCGGCCGTGGTCGCGCAGAAGGCCAGCACCATCGGGGCGCTCTCGGACGGGCGGTTCACCCTCGGCCTAGGCGCCGGGGAGAACCTCAACGAGCATGTCGTCGGCGGCTGGCCGCACGTGCAGCAGCGCCACGAGATGTTCGAGGAGGCGCTGCAGATCATCCGGCCGCTGCTCAACGGTGAGACGTTGACCTTCTCCGGCAACCACTTCGACGTGCCCGACGCCTACGTCTGGGACCGCCCCGAGCGGCCGGTGCCGATGGCCATCGCCGCCTCCGGCCGGCAGTCCGCCACCCTGGCGGCCGAGTACGGCAACGGCCTCGTCTCCACCGAGCCCGACCGGCACATCATCGAGATGTACGACGACGCCGGTGGCGTCGGCCAGCCCCGCTACGGACAGGTGGCCATCTGCTACGGCCCGGACGAGGCCGAGTGCCGCAAGACCGTGCACGACCAGTTCCGCTGGTTCGGAATGGGTTGGAAGGTCAACGCCGACCTGCCCGACCCGGACGCCTTCGCCGCCGCCACCCAGTTCGTGCGCGAGGAGGACGTCGCCGAGGGCATCTCCTGCGGCCCGGACGTGGACGCGCACGTCGAGGCGTTCCGCAAGTTCGTCGACGCCGGCTTCACGCACGTGGCGATCATCCAGGTCGGCGGCGAGAGCCAGCCGATGTTCCTGGACTGGGCACAGGAGCAGCTGCTGCCCCGGCTGCGCCAACTGTGAGGCTGACGCCCGCCGGCCGCTTCGGGCCGGCCGAGCTGCGGCTCGCCATCGCCGCGCCTCGGCCGGCCGCCGGCTTGACAAGCGAGTGGCGGCTCGTCGACGGGCTGCGTACCCACACCCGGCGTGGCCCGGACCCCGGCACCGGCAACCCGCCCGTGGTCCTGGTGCACGGCCTGGCGGTCTCGCACCGCTACCTCACCCCGCTGGCCGTCGCGCTCGCCCAAACCCATCCGGTGTACGTGCCGGACCTGCCCGGCTTCGGCCTGACCGCGCACCCCCACGGCGCGTACGACGTGCGCCGGCACGCCGCACACCTGGCCGCCTGGCTGGCGGCGTACCGGTTGCCGCCGGTCTGCCTGCTCGGGCATTCGTTCGGCGCCGAGGTGGCCGCCGCGCTCGCGGCGACCCACCCGGAGGCGGTACGCGCGCTGGTGCTGGCCGGGCCGACCGCCGACCCGGCCGGCCGGTCCCGCCGGGCCCAGTTCGGCCGGTGGCTGGTGGACACCCTGCACGAGTCGCCGTTGCAGGCGCCGATCCTGCTCCGGGACGTCTGGAACGCGCGACCCTGGCGGGTCCTGGCGACGTTGTCGCACTCGGTCCGCAACACGATCGAGGCGGACCTGGTCCGGATCACGGCGCCGACGCTTGTCGTCACCGGCGCGCGGGATCCCGTCGCGCCGGCCGCCTGGCGGACCCAGGTGGCCCGGCTGGTCCCGGACGCCGATCTGGTGGTCGTTCCCCGGGCCGCACACAACGTGGCCACCACGGCTCCGACGGCGGTCGCCGACGCGATCCGCCACCTGCTCACCCCGCAGCCCGCACTCACGGACAGGTAAAACCCATGCGTTTCGGTAACACAGAGATCCGCCCGCTCGGTGGTGGCCTGGGCTGCCTCCTGATGATCCTCTTCTCGATCCTGGCCTCGGTGGTGCTGACCGTGCTGCTCAACCTCGTGCTCTGAGGCGTCGTCAGCGGCGCAGACCCAGTGCGCTCAGCACTTCCCGGGACGCCACCCGGGCCGGGTCGAGCACCGCGCGGCGGGTCCACCGGGCCGCCGGCGTGATGGTCGCCCGCCAGACCGCTCGCAGGCTGCGCGCCGCCGGCACGACCGTCACCGACCAGACCCAGCGGATGCCCGACAGCAGCGGACGTACGGTGTGCCGCCACAGCCAGCGCAGCCCCAGCCCGACCGGGCGCAGCAGCAGTCGGTAGACCCACCGCAGCAGCCAGCCGGCGGTCTGCCACGCTCCCACCAGCGCGGCCACGACCAGCCGGCCGAACCCCGCGACGAGCCACCAGACTCCCCGCGCCAGGCCGACCACGACCCACCAGAATCCCCGCGCCAGCGCGACGAGCGCGGTGCCCAACGCCCCGGCGAGCACGGCGACGCCGCGCCACAGCAGCCGTCCGGCGGGGGCGAGCGTCGCGCCCAGCCAGCGCAGCGGCCGCACGATGAGGTGCTCGGCGAGCCAGACCAGCACGCGTCCCAGGGCCACCAGAGGCGGGCGCAGCCCATGGTGGGCCAGCCACACCAGCGGCGACCAGAGCACCGTGCGGACCGTCCAAGCGAGGGCGTACCCCAGCCACACCAGTGGCAACCACACGAGGGTGCGGGCCACCCACGCGACACCCCGCCCCAACCACACCAGTGGCAACCACACGAGAGTGCGGGCCACCCACGCGACACCCCGGGCCAGCCACACCAGGGGCACCCAGACGAGATTGCGGGCCGCCCAGCGCAGGGGACGCCACAGTAGACGGTCGGCGCACCACAGCAGCGGACGCCAGAGCAGCCGGTCCAGGGCCCAGACCAACGGGGCCACCAGCCAGTCGCGCAGGAACCGTCCCACCGGGGTGAGCAGGTACCGGCGCAGCAGCCGGCCGGCAGCCGCGATCAGCTCCCAGAGCAGGCGTACCGGCAGCACGAAGACCAGCGCGACACCGCGCGCGACGGCCGCGACCAGCGGGAGCGCGACGGCGGCCGGCTCCGCCGTGCGGACAGCCGACGGGGCTCGGGCCGCGAGCATCACCGGGGGCGCGGCCGGGTTGTCGGCGGGCGGCGCGGGGAGCGGTGGTTGGTCGGTCACGGTGGGCACGGTAGCCCGGCGACGCCATCGGCCAGGGCCCCGCGCGGTCACAGGTCGATGGTGGCCAGCAGTGGATAGTGGTCGGAGGCCGTGTCCGCTGTTGCACCACGGATCACCTGGCAGCCATGCACCCGCTCGGCCACCGCGCGGCTGCCGAAGAGGTAGTCCAGCCGCATGCCGGCGAACTCGGCCCCGCCGAAGCGGGTGGGCACGGTGAGACCGTCGGCCTCCGGCGCTCGGACGTTGGACGACGGCCACAGGTCGACGAGGTTGGCGGCGAGCAGGCGGGCGATCGCGCGGGTGTCCACGGCGCCACCGCCCCGGCGCACATGCCGTCGCCGGTAGATGGCGCTCAGGCCGGTCAGGCGAGCGGTGTGATCGACCGTCGGGTCGAGCGAGTTGAGGTCGCCGGCGAGCAGCGTCAGCGGCCCCGGGGCGCGGCGCAGCGCCGCCACCAGCCAGTCGACCTCCATCCGTCGGCGTCCGCCGGAGTACGGGTAGAGGTGGGTGCCGAGCACGGTGAGCGGGCCGGCCGAGGTGGACACCACGACGCGGGCGGCGGCGTGGTGGAACGGCCGGCGCAGCGCCCCCGCGGCGAGAACCCGGTACGGCGGCCGGACCAGCACCGCCACCGGCTGCCCGAAGCAGGACCGGGCCAGGTGGGGCGTCATCCCCACCCGGCCCGCCACCGTGGCCATCAACCCGTCCCGGTCGAAGCCGCGCAGCTCCTGCAGGGCCAACACGTCCGGCCTCTGCTGGTCGATGACCTGAACCACCTGATCCAGCCGGTCGGAGCCACCGCGGTCCCGGCCGCCGGTGCGGATGTTCCAGGTCATCACCCGCACGGCAGCGCTCAGTCGGCTCGGCCGGCGCGCGCCAGCTCGTCGTCGAGGGTGTCCACGTCGTCGGACTCGATGGCCGGCTGGTTGCCCTCCGTCAGGTCGGCGTTCGGGCGGATCACGAGGTAGAGCAGCGCGATCCAGAGCGCGGAGAGCAGGATCGCGCCCATGAAGTCGGTCGGGTGGTGCATCCCCCGGTACATCCGCGAGGTCGCCACCCCGGCCGGCATGATCACGGCCAACGCCACGAAGACCCACCGCCACCAGCGGTCGGTACGCGGGAACACGATGAGGGTGATCGCCAGCCAGACGCAGATCGTCGCCGCGATGTGCCCGGACGGGAAGGAGGAGGTGGGCATCTGCCCGTCCAGGTTCTCCACCGGGGGCCGTGGCCGGTCGACCGCACGCGCCGAGGCGAGGAAGAGGGTCAGCTCACCGACCATCGCCAGCGCCACGAACAGCACGGGCCGCCACCGCCGCCACACCGCGAGCACCAGCGGGCAGAACACCAGCGAGATGAGCAGGATCGCGTGGGTGTCACCGAACTTGCTCCACCACCAGCTCACCTCGGTCAGCATGTCGGTGTGCCGGGCGGCGAACCAGCGGGGAACCTCGGTGTCGAGGGTGTCGAAGAAGGTGCCCTTGGCGTGATAGCTGACGTACGTGCCGAAGCCGTACAGCGCGCCGAACACCAGCACCCAGCCGACCAGCAGCTCGGCCACCGCCGAGCGGGGGTGCGCCAGCACGTGCTCCTCGGCCGGGGCGGGGGCGATCTCGTGCCCGGCCTCCGGCTCCAGCCCCTCGCTCAGCGGCGGCACCGGCCGGCCGCGCTCGCGCCGCCACAGCCGGAAGGCGTACGCGGTCACGCCCAGCCACGTGGCGCCGAGCAGCCAGCCGGCCAGCACGTCGGAGACGAAGTGCACGCCCAGCGCGATCCGGGTCAGCCCGATCAGCGCCACCAGCACACCGACGCCGACGATCGCGGGCTTGCGCCAGCGCGGTGCCATCGCCGGCAGGAACACCAGCAGCAGCGCCCCGTACGCGACGAACGAGCCCAGCGCGTGCCCGCTCGGGAAGCTGTTGCCGGGTGCGCTGGCGACCGGGATGTCCACCACCGGGCGGAGCCGGCCGACGAGGGTCTTGAGCGACGGGTCGAGGATCAGCCCACCGACCCCGGTGATGATCAGGTAGACGGCCAGCCGGGGCTGCCGTCGGATCAGCAGCCCGACCACCGCGATGGTGACCAGCCAGATGAGGATCGGCCGGCCGCCCAGGTCGGTCACCGCCTGAAGCACGGTGACCAGCGGGTGGTGCGGGGCGACGAGCGAGTTGAACCACTCGGCGACCGCGTGGTCGGCGTCCTGCAACGGGCTCCACCGCACCCGCACGAGCAACAACAACAGCCCGAAAGCCACGCCGGCACCGGTGACGGCCACCAGGCCGGCGATGCTCCGTTCGGCGAAGTGACCGATCGGACGTCGAGCCACCTCTTTGACCGCGGTCACCCCGCACCTCCCTTGTTGTACCTGGCGAGGCGCTGTACCCGATCCGGGTCAGGCGTACACCCGGGCGCCGCTCAGAGCGCCGTCATGTCCCCGGTGTCGAGCAGCTCGGCGCGGTCGGTCTCGGGCTCCCACAGGTCGGGCTGCGCCGGCTCCTCCACGCCGATGCGCAGCGCCTCCAGCTGGGCGGCGAAGGCCAGCCCACCGAAGAGCGCCATGCCGGTCAGGTTGGCCCAGAGCAGCAGCGCCATCATGCCGGTCAGCGCGCCGTAGGTCTGGCCGAAGCCGTCGCTGAACCGCACGTACGCGGCGAGCAGCAGGCTGGCCAGCCACCACAGGGCCGTGGCGATGCCCGCGCCGAAGAAGAGCCAGGACAGGCCGGGTTGGTTGCGGCGTGGCGCGTGCCGGAACAGCACGGCCACGGCGAGCACGGTCAGCCCGAGGCTCAGCGGGAAGCGGACCACGTCCCAGACGCCGGTGGCGACCTCGCCCCACTCGTAGTGCTTGCGTACCGAGTCGCCCATCGCCCCGCCGCCGACGAGGATCAGGAAGCCGGCCAGCGCGGGCAGGCCGGCGGTGACGGCCAGGACGGCCGCCCGCAGGTATTTCGGCAGGGCCGGGCGATCCCGTTCGACCCCGTAGATGCGGTTGGCGCCCCGCTCGATCTGGGCCATCGTGGTGGTCAGCGCGACCAGCCCGGTGAGCAGACCGAGGGTGAGCGCCAGCTCACCGGCGTCCTCGACGCGTTCGCCCTCGCCGAGCAGCTCGCCGACCACCTGCGCGCTCTGGCCCGGGGTGAGCGCCAGCACGGTGTCGGCGACCACCTGGCCGCCCTCCTCGACACCCAGCTTGCTGATCAGACCGGTGAGGGCGATCAGGAACGGCACCACGGCGAGGCAGAGCTGCAACGCGAAGGCGCGGGAGTGGCTGAACCCGTCGCCGTAGCGGAACCGGATGAACGCGTCGCGCAGCAGGTGCCAGCCGCCCTTGCGGCGCAGTGTGTGCCAGGCGTCGTCGGCCGACAGCTCCTCGTTGGCCATCAGCCGGGTCTCCGGCACGATCCGGGTGCTACTCACGGCGCGCTTCCTCGATCAGCTGCTCGCCCCGCTCCCCGGCGCCCTGCGCGTCGACGGCCAGGTCGGGGGCGTCCTCGGGTTGCGGGACGCAGAGCCAGAGCGCCTGCGGTCGGATCTCGGCGTGCAGCCGCCGACCGGGGGCGATGAGGTCGCCGTCGAGCTCCCGCGGCTGCGCCCGGTCGCTGCTGACCACCACCGTCCGGCCGCGGAAGACCTCCATCTGCGGCACCTGGCCGCTGCGGCGGATCACCGCCCAGCCGAGGGCCAGCCAGTGCCGCAGGTTGCGCGGGGTGAGCACGGCGACGTCGAGCCAGCCGTCGTCCGGCTCGGCCTCGGTGAGCAGGCGGACCCCGCCCTGGAGCCGGCCGACGTTGGCGATCAGCACCGAGCGGGCCCGGCGGCGCACCGGCGGGCGGTCGTCGATGCGGATCTGCACCCGCATCGGCCGGTCCCGCAGGTGCCGGGCAGCGCCCATGACGTACGCCGGCCAGCCGATGCGGGCCTTGGTGGTCTCGTTGGTGGCGGCGAGCATCTGGGCGTCGAAGCCCATGCCGGCCATGACGGTGAAGTACTGGTCCTCCACCGCGCCGACGTCGAGCAGCCGCCGGCCGCGTTCGACGGCGACCTGGAGCCCCGCCGCGAGGTCGGTGGAGAGGCCGAGGTTGGCGGCGAGCAGGTTGCCGGTGCCCTGCGGCAGCACGGCGAGGGCCACGTCGGTGCCGACGAGCCCGCTGACGCAGGACATCACTGTGCCGTCGCCGCCGCAGGCGAAGACCAGGTCGACGCCGGCCTTGACGGCCTGCTCGGTCTGGCCGCGGCCGGGATCGTCGACGGTGGTCTCGAACCACTGCGGCTCGGGCCAGCCGGCGGCGCTCAGGGCGTCGTTCACGGTACGGCGCAGCTCGTCGAGATCGTCAACCTTGGCCGGGTTCACCACCACGGCGGAGCGCAGCCCGCCGTCGCCACCCGAGGGGCGCCTGTCCTGTCCAGCATCCACGGCGCAAGTGTGCAGCACCGGGCCGCCTTCAGCGACCCGATGACCGGCCGGCGTCGGAAGTGCCACAGACAGGTTTCAACGCGTACGCGTGCGTCACGCCGCCGTCCGCAGCGCGGTCTCCACCCGTCGGCGCAGATCGTCGAGGTCGACGCCCGCTTCGGTGAGCACCAGCGCGCCCAGCCCCTGGCCCTCGCGCAGCACCCCGAGCAGGATGTGCTCGGTGCCGATGTGCTTGTGACGCAGCCGCAACGCCTCGCGCAGCGACAGCTCCAGCGCCTTCTTCGACCGGGGCGAGAACGGCCCGCCGAGGTAGCGTCGACGCCGCCAGCGGCGGCGCGGCGCCGGGACGGCCTCGCGCAGCGCGTCGGGGCCGAAGGACTGCTCGACGCGGGCCACGATGGCGGCTAGGTCGATGCCGATCTCGCGCAGCGCCGCCGCGTCCGCGTCGCCGAGGCCAGCGCCTCCGCCGCTGGTGTGCCGCCGGACCCGCTCGCGCAGGTCGTCGGCGCGCACCCCGGCGTCGGTGAGCACCCGGCTGGCCAGGCCGGCCTCGTCGGCGAGCAGGGCGAGCAGCAGGTGCTCGGTGCCGACCGGCCGCTGACCCTCGGCCCGCGCCTCCTCCAGCGCCTGCCGCACCACGCCGCGCGCCCGCTCGGTGAACCGTTCGAACATCACGCCTCCCAGGATGAGTTGACCGCCGGTCGCCCAGCGTGTTTCTTGTGCACCGCCTGCCGGCTGACCTCGAGCGCGTCGGCGATCTCCTGCCAGGACCAGCCCTGTCGACGGGCGTTGTCCACCTGGACCACCTCGAGTCGCTCGAGCAGCCGGCGCAGCGCGCGGACGGCGCGCAGCCCGACCCGGGGGTCGGTGCTGCCGGCTGCCGCCGCGAGTTCCGTCGCCTGACTCATGCCGTCAACATACGTTGACACCACCACCGCTGTCAACCTTTGTTGACGTCCGGTCGCGTCGCCCCCCGATGCGCGGACCACCGCAGGCCCGTCGGTGCGGCCCGAACCGGCCCGCCGCCGCGTCCACCCGACTACCCTCAGTCAGGAGACAGCGCGGTCGTGCCGGGCGCGACGCCCGGGAGGTGATATCGGATGGCGGTATCCGCCGACGCGGAGGTGCTGGTCGGCCTCGGCTCGGACGGTGACCTTCCGGTCGTGGAGCAGGCCGCGCAGGAGGCCGCCGGGCACGGCCGACCGCTGCACGTCGTGCACACCTTCGACTGGCACGCGGCCTTCGAGGCGGCGACCGTCGCCGCGCCGCGGAACGAGGCCGAGAACCTGATCACCCGGGCCGCCCAGCTCGCCCACCAGGTCGAACCCGGTCTGACCGTACGCGCCGAGATCGTCGAGAGCGGCCTGCTTCCCACCCTCATCCGCCGGTCCGAGACGGCCTTCCTGCTGGCGGTCGGCGACAGCGGAATGGCCGGCAGCGGCCAGTGCGTCCCGGCCGAGACGTCCGCCGTGCAGTTGGCCGCGCGAGCCAACTGCCCGCTGCTGGTGGTCCGCCGCGAACCGCCGCCGCAGGGCCCGGTCCTGGTCGGGGTGGACGGCTCGCCCAGCTCACACCTCGCCCTGCGGTGGGCCGTGGACTGCGCACGCAGGCGCGACGCCCGCCTCGTGGCGCTGCGGGTGGCGGAGAGCAACGAGGACACCCACGCGGTCGCCGAGCAGCTCAGCGAGGCCCTGGCCCGCCACACCGACCGCCACAGCGGGGTGCCCACCGAGTGCCGGGTCGCCCGCGGCGACCCCGGGCAGGTGCTCGTCGACACGTCCCGGTCGGCCCAGCTGGCGGTGGTCGCCGCCCGGGGCGACGAACCGGGACGAGCCATGCTCGGCGCGGTCGCCCAGTCCCTGCTCTACCACTCCCCCGCCCCGGTGGTCGTCGTACGCGGCCTGGCCGAGATGCCGCTCACCGAGCCCGACGCCCGCCCGACCCGGGACCAACGGCCCTGACCGGCCGCGTCGGCGGCGGCGAGGCTGGACGCCGGACACCCGCCCCCTACCCGCGAGAGGCAGCACCATGGACATCGCTCTCGACGTGCAGCGCGCACTCACCGACGAGGAGCTGCGCCGGCTGGACGCCTACTGGCGTGCCGCGAACTACCTCACCGTCGGGCAGATCTACCTGCTGGGCAACCCCCTGCTGCGCGAGCCGCTGACCCCCGACGACATCAAGCCACGGCTGCTCGGACACTGGGGCACCAGCCCCGGACTCAACCTGATCTACGCGCACCTCAACCGGGTGATCGTCGCCCGCGACCTGAACGCGATGCTGGTCACCGGCCCCGGCCACGGCGGCCCGGCCATCGTGGCCAACACCTGGCTGGAGGGCACCTGGTCGGAGCGCTACCACGACGTGGCGCGCGACGAGGCCGGGATGGCCCGGCTGTTCCGGCAGTTCTCCTTCCCCGGCGGCATTCCCAGCCACGTCGCGGCGGACGTGCCGGGCTCGATCCACGAGGGCGGCGAGCTCGGGTACGCCCTGAGCCACGCCTACGGCGCCGCGTTCGACCACCCGGACCTCGTGGTGGCCTGTGTGGTCGGCGACGGTGAGGCGGAGACCGGGCCGCTGGCCGGCAGCTGGCTCTCCAGCGTCTTTTTGAATCCGGCCCGCGACGGCGCGGTGCTGCCCATCCTGCACCTCAACGGCTACAAGATCGCCAACCCGGCCGTGCTGTCCCGGATCCCCGAGTCCGATCTGCTCGACATCATGCGGGGTTCGGGCTACCAGCCGTACGTGGTGTCCGGCGACGACCCGGCAGTGGTGCACCGCACGCTCGCCGCGACGATGGACCGGGCGCTGGACGAGATCGCCGAGATCCAGCGGCGGGCCCGTTCCGGCGGTGTCGTCGAACGCCCCCGCTGGCCGATGATCGTGCTGCAGACGCCGAAGGGCTGGACGGGCCCGCGCGAGGTCGACGGCACCCAGGTGGAGGGCACGTACCGCGCACACCAGGTGCCACTGTCGGGCGTCCGCGACAACCCCGCCCACCTGGCCGAACTGGAGCACTGGCTGCGCAGCTACCGGCCGGAGGAGCTGTTCGACGCCACCGGCGCTCCGGTCGACGAGCTGCGCACGCTGCCGCCACGCGGTGACCGACGGATGAGCGCCAACCCGGTCACCAACGGCGGAGTGGTCCTGCGCGACCTGACCCTGCCCAACTTCCGCGACTACGGCCTGGACGTCCGGGAGCCGGGCCAGCCGATGGCCGGCGCGACCGGGGTGCTCGGCCCGTGGATCCGCGACGTGATCACCGCCAACCCGCAGACGTTCCGACTGTTCGGCCCGGACGAGGTCGCGTCCAACCGGTTGGGCGCCGCCTTCGAGGTGACCGACCGGGCCTGGATCGCCGGCACGGTCCCCGGCGACGACCACCTCTCCCCCGACGGCCGGGTCATGGAGGTGCTCTCCGAGCACCTGTGCCAGGGCTGGCTGGAGGGTTACCTGCTGACCGGCCGGCACGGCGTGTTCACCAGCTACGAGGCGTTCATCCACATCGTCGACTCGATGGTCAACCAGCACGCCAAGTGGCTGAAGGTGACCCGGGCGATCCCCTGGCGGCAGCCCCTCGCCTCGCTGAACTACCTACTGTCCAGTCACGTGTGGCGGCAGGACCACAACGGTTTCTCGCACCAGGACCCCGGCTTCATCGACCACGTGGTCAACAAGAAGGCCGAGGTGGTGCGGGTCTACCTGCCGCCGGACGCCAACACGCTGCTCGCCACGATGGACCACTGCCTGCGCAGCCGGCACTACATCAACGTGGTGGTGGCCGGCAAGCAGGCCGCGCCGAACTGGTTGACGATGACGGAGGCGATCCAGCACACCCGGCGTGGCCTGGGCATCTGGGAGTGGGCCAGCAACGACGGCGGCAGCGAGCCGGACGTCATCCTGGCCTGCTGCGGTGACGTGCCCACCCTGGAGACGCTGGCCGCCACCGAGCTGCTGCGCGAGCACCTGCCGGAGCTGAAGGTGCGGCTGGTCAACGTGGTCGACCTGATGCGCCTGCAGCCGGACACCGAACACCCGCACGGCCTGCCCGACAAGGAGTTCGACACCATCTTCACCGCGGACCGGCCCGTCATCTTCGCCTACCACGGCTACCCGTGGCTGATCCACCGGCTGACCTACCGCCGCTCCAACCATGGCAACCTGCACGTGCGCGGCTACAAGGAGGAGGGCACCACCACCACCCCGTTCGACATGGTGATGCTCAACGACCTGGACCGCTTCCACCTGGTCATCGACGTCATCGACCGGGTGCCCGGCCTCGGCGCCCGCGCCGCGCACCTGCGCCAGGACATGGTCGACGCCCGGCAGGCCGCCCGCGACTACACCCGCGAACACGGCGAGGACGACCCCCGGGTCGCTGAGTGGCGCTGGGTCCGCGAGACCGACCCGACCAACCCCTGAGGAGGACGACGTGCGGGACGCGGAGATCCTGGTCGGCTACGACGGCTCCACCGACGCGTCGGTGGCCCTGGACTGGGCGCTGGTCGAGGCCGAGCGCAGCGGCCAGCCGGTGCGGCTGGCGTACGTCTTCGAGTGGCTGACGGTGGCCAGTTGGGTCGGTCCGGGCGTGGCGCCCGGCGTCTGGCCGGACGACACCGCCCGGAGACAGGCGGACGACCTGGTTCGCAAGGCCGCGGCGGACGCCGCCGCCGCGCACCCCGGCCTGACGGTCACCGGCGAGGTGTACGACGGGCCGCCGGCCCTGGTGTTGCAGGAGCGCTCCGCCGACGCGGGGTTGCTGGTACTTGGCAGCCGCGGCCACGGAGGGTTCGGCGGGCTGCTGGCCGGGTCGACGGCGGTGGCGGTCGCCGCGCACGCGCACTGCCCGGTCGTGGTGGTCCGCGACGGGACCGCCAGCGGACCGGAAGCCCCGGTGGCGGTCGGTGTGGACGGTTCGGAGCCGTCGCTGGTGGCGCTCGGGTTCGCGGTCGAGCGGGCCGCCCAACGCCGGGTGCCGCTGCGCGTGCTGCACGCCTGGACCCCCGGCCCCGAGGCGGCGGCCGGGACGCCCGACGAGCAGGCCGCCGTCGAGGAGGCGCTGGAGCCGTGGCGGCGGACGTTCCCCGAGCTGGACATCACGCTCGACCTCGTCGCGGGCAGCCCGGCGGGGACGCTCATCGAGTCGAGCCGGTCCGCGCAGTTGGTGGTGGTCGGCAGTCGGGGCCGGGGTGGGCTGGCCGGGATGCTGCTCGGCTCGGTCAGCCAGCAGCTGATCCAGCACGCCGGCTGCCCGGTCGCGGTCGTCCGGGAACGCTGAGGCCGCGCCCGCTCGACTGCCCGCGTCGGCGGGTGGCGCGACAGCAGCGCGTCCCGGTGGCTCGGCGCATTCGCCGGCACCCGAGCCGGCCGCCGGTCGAGGCACCAGGTGGGCGCAACGACCCGCCGATTCGGGACCTGCGGCCCCTGCCCGGCGTCCGGGATTGCCCCACGATGGAGCGGCAACACACCGTGCGACAGCGCCAGGTGAGGCACGATGGCTAAGACGGAAAGGTCGTGACGATGAGTCAGGACAGTCAGCTGACGACCGCGCTGACGGAGGCCGCCACCACCGCCGGCCAGGCCCCCTCGGTGCACAACACGCAGCCGTGGCGGTGGCGGGTGCTCCCCGACGCGCTGGAGCTGCGTACGGTCACCGACCGGCAGCTCGCGGCCAGCGACCCGGAGGGGCGGCTGCTCACGATCAGCTGCGGCGCGGCCCTGCACCACGCCCGGCTGGCGCTCGCCGCCGAAGGCTGGCGCGCGGTGGTGCAGCGCCTGCCCGACCCGGGCGACACCGACCTGCTGGCCCGGCTGACCGACCTGAGCCGGACCGCGGGCGACCCGGACGCCATGCGGATGGTGCAGTGCATGTCGGTGCGGCACACCGACCGGCGGCCGGTCAGCGACGAGCCGGTGCCGACCGCCGCGATCGGGGAGATCGCCCAGGCGGTCACCGCAGAGGGCGGCCGCCTACAGATCCTGGACCGCGACCAGGTGCTGGAGCTGGCCGCCACGGCCGGGCACGCCGACACGGTCGAGGCCGAGGACCCGGAGCTGCGCGCCGAGCTGGCGTACTGGACGAGCCGCGCCGACAGCGGCACCGGTCTGCCCCCCGAGGTGCTCCCCGAGCAGCCGCCACAGACCACCGTGCCCGGCCGTGACTTCGGCCGCCCCGGCAGCCTGCCGGTCGGCCCCGGCCACGACCGGGCGGCGGTGTACGCGCTGCTGCACGGCGACGAGGACGAGCGGGACAGCTGGCTGCGCGCGGGTGAAGCGCTCTCCGCCGCCTGGCTGACCGCCACCCGGCTCGGCGTGTCGGTGGTGCCGCTGAGCGCGGTGGTCGAGGTCCCGGGCACCCGACAGACCCTGCGTCAGGTGCTCGCCGGCATCGGCTTCCCGTACCTCGTGCTGCGTCTGGGCATCGCGGACCCGGCACACGCGGGCCCGCCGCACACCCCGCGGCTGGCCAGCGAGCAGGTGGTGGACACCTCCGCGGTGCGCGGCGAGCGGGCCTGACGGGCGATCGACGGTGTACGCCGACGCTACGATCGCGCGGTGACCAGCAGCGTTCCGCAGCCCCGCCCGGAATCCCCGGTGACGCCGTCGCTCGGGCTGAGCCCACTGTCCCGGGTCCGCCTCGACGAGCTGTTGCAGGAGATGCTGGACCGCGTCGGCGAGGTGATGACCAGCCGGGAGCGGCTACGGGCGCTGCTCGACGCGGTCGTCGGCATCGGCACCAACCTGGATCTGCGCACCACCCTGCGACGCATCGTGCAGGCGGCCTGCGAGCTGGTCGGCGCCCGGTACGGCGCGCTGGGCGTGGTCGGCCCGGACCGGCTGCTGCACGACTTCATCGTGCACGGCATCACGCCCGAGCAGCACGCGCAGATCGGCGACCTGCCGCACGGGCGGGGCGTGCTCGGCCTGCTCATCGACGATTCCCGCCCGCTGCGCATGCCGGACATCACCCAGCACCCACGCTCCTACGGCTTCCCCGCCAACCACCCGCCCATGCACAGCTTCCTGGGCGTGCCGGTGCTCATCCGGGAGCAGGTGTTCGGCAACCTCTACCTGGCCGAGAAGCAGGGCGGCGCGCAGTTCACCGAGGACGACGAGGAGATCGTCGTCGCGCTCGCGGCCGCCGCCGGCGTGGCCATCGAGAATGCCCGCCTGTACGCCCTGGCCCACCGGCGGGAACGCTGGCTCGCCGCGACCGCCGAGATCACCACGGTGCTGCTCGGCGAGGTGCGCCGCACCGACGCGTTGACGCTGGTCGCCCGCCGGGCCCGGGAGGTCGCCGAGGCGGAGCTGGCGCTGGTGCTGCTCCACGACAGCGAGACCGCCCAGTTCACCGTGGAGGTCGTCGACGGCGTCGACGAGCGGGCCCGGGCGCTGGTCGGCGCGGTCCTGCCGGCCGCCGACACCAGCTTCGGGGCGGCCGTGGCCGAGGGTCGGCACGACCAGGTGGACGACCTGGCACACGCCGCGCCGTGGCCGGCGCTGCTGCACACCGGGCCCGCGATCGTCTCACCGCTGGCCACCGCCGACACGCTGCACGGCGTGCTGATCGTGGCGCACCGGCCGGAGCGCGGCGGCGGTGCCAGTGCCGAGGACGTGGCGCTGCTGGGCAGCTTCGCCGGTCAGGCGGCGCTGGCCATGGAACGGGCCCGCGGCCAGGAGGAACGGGAGCTGCTGGTGGTCCTGGAGGACCGCGAACGGATCGCCCGCGACCTGCACGACGTGGTGATCCAGCGGCTCTTCGCCACCGGCCTGCAGTTGCAGAGCGCCGCGCCGATGATGGCCCGCCCCGAGGTGGCCAAGCGGATCAACGCGGCCGTCGACGACCTCGACGCCACCATCCGCGACATCCGGCGCACCATCTTCGAGCTGCGGACGCCGATGACCGCCGCGCTGCGCACCGAGATCCGCGAGGCCATCGAGTTGGCCGCCGAGTCGCTGGGCTTCAAGCCGCACCTGGAGGTGACCGGCCCGGTGGACAGCGCCGTACCGGACGCCCTCCGCCCGGATCTCACCGCCGTGCTGCGCGAGGCGCTGTCCAACACGGTCCGCCACGCGCAGGCCACCCGCGTCGACGTGGCCGTACGCGTCGACGGCGGGCAGGTCAGCGTGACGGTCACCGACAACGGGGTGGGCTGCGACCCGGCCGCCGCCCGAGGTGGCCTCATCAACCTGCGGGAACGCGCCGACCGCCTCGGCGGCACCTTCACGATCCGCCCGGTCGAGGCGCACGGCACCGAGCTGTGCTGGTCGGTGCCCCTGCGCGACTGACCGGCGCGGGTCGGCTCAGGGCGTTTTGCCCAACAGACGGGTGGCCAGGACGGCGGCCTGGGTGCGGCGCTCCAGGCCCAGCTTGGCCAGCACGCTGGAGACGTAGTTCTTCACCGTCTTCTCGGCGAGGAACATCTTTCCCGCGATCTCCCGGTTGGTCAGCCCCTCGGCCACGTACTCCAGGATCCGCCGCTCCTGCTCGGTGAGCGACTTCAACTCGCGCGGCTGCTCGACGCCGTTGCGGATGCGTTCCAGCACCCGGGTGGTGATCGCCGGGTCGAGCAGGGACTGCCCGGCTGCCACCCGACGCACCGCGTCGACCAGGTCGGTGCCGCGGATCTGCTTGAGCACGTACCCGGCGGCCCCCGCCATGATCGCGGCGAACAGCGCCTCGTCGTCCTCGTACGAGGTGAGGATCAGGCCCTTGATGGACGAGTCGACGGCCCGGATGTCGCGGCACACGTCGATGCCGTTGCCGTCGGGCAGCCGGGCGTCGAGGATCGCGACGTCGGGCCGCAGCGCCGGGATGCGGCGGGACGCCTCCTGCGCGGAGCCGGACTCGCCGACCACCTCGATGTCACCGCTGCTCTGCAGCAGGTCGGCCAGGCCACGGCGGACGACCTCGTGGTCGTCGAGGAGGAAGACGCGGATCATCCCTCGTTTCTACCCGCGCCGCTCGGCAGGCGCACGGGCCGAAGGTCCCGACCGGAGGGACCGACTGTCGGTGGGGCGGTCGGGCCCGGTGGATCGGGACGTCCGGCCCTGCTCGGCGCCCACCCGGCGGGCGGACCGTGGGGGTGCGCCGGCCGCCGCGACTCGACGACCGGCCCACCGGAAGGGAGCACCGCCATGCACATCGGCTACACCACAGCCCAACTGCGAGCCGCCGCCGCGGACGCGGTCCGCGCGCCGTCGCTGCACAACACGCAGCCGTGGCGGTTACGGCTACGCGACGGTGGGATCGAGGTGCTGGCCGACCCGGCCCGGCGGCTGCCGGCGACCGACCCGAGCGGTTGGGGCGTACGGATCGCCTGCGGTGCAGCCCTGTTCAACCTGCGGGTCGCGCTGGCCGTGGCCGGCGTCCCGGCCCGGGTACGGCTGCGCCCCGACCCGGCCGAGCCGGACCTGCTGGCCCGGCTGGTGCCGGACATCCCGCGCCGGCCCACCCCCGCCGAGCAGAGCCTGCACGCGGCCATCCCCCGCCGGTTCAGCAACCGGCTGCCGTTCCGGCCGGACCCGGTGCCGTCCGACGCGCGGTGGCGCCTCGGTGAGGCGGCCCGCGCCGAGGGGTGCTGGCTGGAGTTGCTGATCGGGGTGAGCGCGGTGACGGCATTCGGGGAGATCGCCCGCAGCGCGCACCGGGTGCTGGAGCGCGACCCGGCCTACCGGGCGGAACGCGAGCGGTGGCTGCGCCGGGAGCCCGCGCCGGACGGCGTACCCGCCTCGGCCGGCGGCCCGCAGCACGAGCCGCAGGACGTGCTGCCGACGCGCGGCTTCGGCGGGCGCGACCGGGCGCCGGGACGGGACTTCGAACCCGAGCCGCTGGTGGGGGTGCTCGGCTCGGTCGGCAACACCGCCATCGACCAGGTGGTCGCCGGTCAGGCCCTGCAACGGGTGCTGCTCACCGCCACCGACTCGGGATTGAGCGTGTCGATGCTGTCCCAGCCGATCGAGGTGCCGACCGCGCGGGAACAGCTGCGGGTGTCGCTGGGGCGGTTCGGCGCGCCGCAGATGGTGCTGCGCATCGGGTACGGCCAGCCGGGCCGCCCCACCCCTCGCCGGGCGGTTGAGGACGCCTTGGAATTGCCGGTGATCTGTCCGTGAGCAGATCCCGGTCCGACCAGGCCCGCGCCGATCAACGTCGAATCTGGCCGACCGGGTGGACCTCTCGTTCCGAGAAGCCCACCCGGTCGCTGTCAATTATTCACGACGTTGCTGAGTACCACTTATTGATCAACCACGTCAACCGCTTCAGCCTGAATGTTCGGGCGGTCGGCGGAAGCTGGCCTCCTCTATCAGCCAGACCTTCGTCACAACATCGAAGTCCCTTGAGCTCACTACCAGAGTCGGCCGCTCCGCAGTCTCCAAGGCAGCATCAACTGCAGATACCACAGCAACGGCGTCAGGCCGCTCACCGAACGGCCAGATCAGCGGCAGTCGCGAGTCCGCCGCTACTTGCAGCAACTGCCGTTCTGCCGAACGCTCGGTGAGCGCGGAGAACAAGAACAACCTCTCACTGAGGTCCTCGCTACTGGGCAGTTCCGCGAAGAGCTGGAACTTCCAAAGCCCCTTCCCGGCCGACAGCAGAGCCAATCCTTCGATAGGGCCATCTCGCCAGTCCACGACAACCACTGCCTGGAGCTTCAGCGCACCGCTACGCGCAGATTCCAGAAGATCGTCGACCTCACTCATCGACGCCTACCGAAGACTGTGTTGAACGCTCTCGCAACACCTGAGTCGACAGGCTTGGGAAGCTCAAGCGTATGGTGCATCGCATCATTTCTCGTCGGCGTGTATCTGAGGCTGAAGCCTGCAGCTTCTACCTCCTGTCGAGTTGCCGTGCTCGCGCCTTCCGCAGTACGAGTTGTCACCGAAACTCCGTGACCGAACCGTTCGCTCGCCTCTGCGGCAGCAGCCGATCGCTCAAGGCGTCCCGTGCTTTCCCAACTGGTTCCAAGTCGAGTAAAGCTCTGATCCGCACTACATGTGCACGGAGTACCGAATTCCTGCCCAGGCCCACAATTGTGAACCAGGACGGGCGTGGAACCGGCCACCACATAATACGTGTGGATGTCGGCGACCGTCAGGTCGTACATCGCTTGCAGGCCGGCGTACGACCGGACGGCCTGGACCGTGATCGCCGTGCCGTCGAGCGCCCGCAGCGCCTCACCGACCTGGACGTCGGCCGCGTCGATCCAGTCCTGACGATCCTCACTCCAGAACGGGTGGTGCTGGGTGGTCTTGATGACCGTCGCCTCGGCGCCGTCGGCCTTGACCGTGAGGTCCGTCAGGTCCGCATCCTCGTTGCGGTGCGTCCTGGTGACCTCGCGAGCCTCGGTCTTTCCGGTCTCCGGGTCGGTGGCGAGGACCAGGTCACCCTCGCGCAACTCCTCGATGGCCTTGTAACCGCCGCCGGCCAGCACCACCTTCGTCCCTGGCGCGAAACTGTGCCGTTTTACCAGACAACTCTCGGCTGCCTCGAGGACGTCGTCAGCCCACTTCGTCTCCTGGCTCCACTTCAACAGCGCCTTACCGGCCCTGGTGATCGTCTTGGCCATGGGCTTGGCCTTGCGGAGGAACTGGAGGGCCTTACCCACGGGCAGCATGCCGGCGAGCGTGAAGGCACAGGCCATCAGATCGCCGTGGATGCAGTCCAGGATGTCGTTGATGCCGAAGAAGTCGAGCAGGAGCTTCCCGCCGGCCTGGATGATGATCGAGACGGCGTTCTGCTTCTTGACCTCCTTGGCCCGCTTGATCTCCTCGTCGGTGGGGCCACCGTTCTTGCCGCCACCCTTGCCACCGCCGCCACCGTTGCCGCCACCGGCTTCGTGCGCCGCGCGGGCCTCGGCCCAGTCGTCGTCGCCACAACTACCACCGCAGCCGTCGTTGTCGCCCTTGACCTCGACGTAGTTGCCGTACATGTCCTCGTAGTCGGCGCCCGGACCGCAGGCGTCGTCGGAGCAGGCCCGCAGGCCGCTCGGGTCGGAGAACGTGATCGGGTTGTTGTTGCTGTAGGCGTACGCGTTCCACTGCTGCGGATCGGCGAGGTCCTGCACCGGGTCGACGGAGATGAACCGTCCCAGAGCGGTGTCGTACTGCCGGGCTCCGACATTGGTCAGGCCCGTCGGATCCTTGTCGCCGCCGACGAAGCCCTTGTTGTTCGTCCACTGCGGCTGGGTGCCGCGGGGGTCGCCGTACGGTGTCTGTCGGCGGACGGTGACCGCCTGGGACGCGGCGTTGATGCCGGTCTGCTGGGTGCCCTGGTGGTCCGAGTAGAGCCAGGTCAGCGCGCTGGGCGTACGGTTGGCGACCATCCTGCCGGCGAAGCTGTAGTAGCGGGTGCCGGTGACGATGGAGTTGTTGTCGCGCCGGATCTCCTGACCCGGCAGGTAGAGCGTGCTCCCGCTGGAGTCGCGACGGATCAGACGCGCGCCCTCGGCGTCGTAGATGTTGGTTTCGACGGTCTGCCCGCCGACGCTCACCGAGGCGAGCTTGCCCTCGGTGTTCCACTTCAGCGTCTGCGAGTTGGTCCCGTTGGCGCAGTTGTTCGCCGTGGTGGCCGCTGGCCGGCAGGTCATGTTGCCGACATTGTCGTAGGCGTACTGGGTAGTGACGGCGGCCTGGCCGGGCGCCTCGGTGAGGACCGAGGTGACCGCGTGCGGTCGTACGGCGTCCTTGCCGCTGGCCGGCGACGTGTACGTGCGGGTGGTGTCACCCGCCGCCGTGTGCACCTTCTCCGTGCTGCGGTTGCCGACCGCGTCGACGGTCCACTCGTGCCAGTACGGGGCCGGGCCGCCCAGGTTCGACCCGCTCGGATCCGTCTTGCACTCGACACCCGCCTTGGGCGTCCACGCGTTGGTCATCCGGCGCAGGTCGTCATAGCGGAAGCACTGGGTGTCCGCCGTGCCGACCTGCGGGGTGTCCTTGATCCAGAGGATGTTGCCGACGGCGTCGTGTTCGTAGTCGGTGTCCACCACCGTTCCGGCGGCGGTCTCCGGCTTGACCGTCATCCGGTCGACGCGTCGGGTGGTGAGGTCGTAGTAGGTGTTGTCCTCGACGTACACGCCGCCGTCGGTCTTGCGGGTGGTGAGCGTCGGCTCGCCGTACTGGGTGTACTGCTGGCCGATCACGTAGCGACCCACGTTGATCAGATTGGTGGACAGTTCGGTGGGTAGCCCGGTCGTCGAGTCGTACGTCGTCTGGACCTTCTCGGTGGTCAGACCACCGCCGGCCGGATAGGTGACCGCCGTCGGACTGCCGTCGTAGGGCGAGTACTCGTAGCCATAGACCCAGGTGCCGGCGAGATTCGCAGCCTCGTTGGTCGGGATGACGTAGTTGGTGCCGGTGGGTTGGTAGCGGTCGCTGAAGCCGCGCACCTGCCACTTGTAGGCGTTCGACGATCCGGCCGACTCGTAGCGGATGCTCTCGGTGAGCTGACCTCGGACGGTCTGACCGGTGTAGAGCTTGTCGTACTTCCACTCGGCCAGCTTGTTCGCGGCGCCCACGCTGCCGGCGTAGAGACCCTTGCGCCGCCCCAACGAGTCGTACTCGTTGACGAGCACACCGTTGGCGTCGGTGACCGTCTCCACCTGGTCGTACTGGGTGAAGGTGGTCGTGGTGGTGCCCTTGTCCGGGTCCTTCGCGCTGGTCTGGCGGCCCTTGACGTCGTACGTGTTGACCCACTCGTTCTGGGCCGTGTCCCGGACGAGGGTGAGCTGGCCCTTGCGGTTGTAGGTGTAGGTCGTGACGTGGTCCGGCGTTACCTGCGTCCGGTCGGTCTGCTGGCGCAGCTCCACCGTCCGGCCCTGCACGTCAGTCTTGGTGGTGGTGACGGTGCCGCCCGGCGGCGGGGTCACCTTCGTGGTGTCGCCGAGGTACTCGGTCCTGGTGCGCCACTTCTCGATGAGGTTGGTGACCCCGTCGGTGCCGAAGAACACCTGGTCGGTGGGCCGGGAGGCGTTGTCGTAGAGCGCCTTGGTCAACGCCGGCACCGACCACTCGGGCTCCCACCAGAGCGCGCCGTCGGGCGTGCCCGGCTCGGCGTGGGCCTGGTAGGAGGTCACGGCCCGACCGGTCGCGTCGTAGAGGGTGTCGGTGACGACCCGGCCACCGCCCACCCCGGCTGCCTGCGTCTGGCGAGGCCGCAGGAAGGCGTCCATGATGTCGTACGACGTCAGGTACCCGCCGCCGGCGTGGAGGACCCGACTCTTCGTGTACGGGTAGGCATCCCGGTTGGGCGCGTAGTAGTAGGTGTACTCGACCGACGGGCTGTTCGGGTGATCCGCCTGCGGCCAGCCGACCTTCCAGCCCTTGGCGAGCCGCCCCATGGGGTCGTACACCAGGTCGGACTGCTTGCCGTTGTAGTCCTTGGTGCTGACCGGCTGGCCCCAGTAGGGCCGCACCTCGATGCTGTTCTCCCAGTCGACGGTGCCGCCGTTCGGATCCGGCGTCTGGGTGGTCACCTTCGTGACGGGTCCACCGGTCGCGGGGGTGTACACCGTCTTCACCGTGCGGCCACGGGCGTCGGTAGCGGTCGCCGGCCGCCCGTAGGCGTCGAAGGTGGCCTGGCTGATGGTCTGCCAGACCGTGCCACCGGCGACGGACCAGTCCTTGAGCCGGTCGATCCGGGTGACCTCACCCCGGGTGGGTTGAGCGTCGATGCTGGTGGCGCCGTCGTAGAACTTGCGCTCGTCCGCCACGATGTCGTCCTGGCTGGCGGGCGCGGTGGCACAGGGCAGAGCCTTGACGGTGATCTGCTTGACCGTCCCGAGCAGGTTCGCGTCGGTGTTGCGGTTGTAGAGGTAGGTGGTGCAGGTCTCGTCACCGGTCTTGCCGACGTCGCCGTCGGACTGGATCGACTCGGTGCTGCCGTAGTCCTCGTTGAAGGCCGACACCGTACGCGAGGTGCGCCAGCCGGATGCCCCGTTGACCCCCAGCGCCACCGCGTTGTAGGTGACCCGGGTGTTCGTGAAGTGGGCCGAGACCACGTCCTTGTTGATGGTGCGGGTCGCGAGCGCCTTCGATCGCCACGGCACGTTGACCGTCTTGCTGACCGGCTTGCTCTCGACGCCGTTGTAGACGACCTGCTCGCGGACCATGCCCGCGAACTGGTCCTCGTCGTACACCGTCTCGCCACCGAGCGAGGCGCCGACGGTGACGTCACGGGTGCCGCCGGACGGAGCGAGCCGGTCACCGTGCATGCCGCGCAGGAAGGTCGTGCGGGTCAGTGTCTGGGCCGGGGCGTCGCCCTTGCGGACCTCCACCTGCCCGAAGCCGCGGAACTGGTTCCACGTCTTGCGCTTCGGCTGCACCAGCCCGTTGTCGTCGGCGTAGTGCCAGGCAGGGTCGCCCACGTAGTCGTAGTAGGTGTTCTGCACCGGCTGGCCGTGGTCCGTGCCGCCGGCCATGACCTTGATGTCCGACTCGGACACCTGCTTGACGACGTACTTGTGCCAGTACTCGGTGAGTTCCTTGCCCGGCTCGTACGGGTCGGGCCCCACCACCGGGTAGCAGAGGCGCGTATTGGTGTTCGGGGCGGACGGAAGGCTGTTGCTCTTGCAGTCAGGCAGGCTGTACGTGACCTGGATCTGCCCCCCGGTCTCGGTGAAGATGTTGCCGATCCGCATCCGGTTGTTGCTGGTGTTGTTCTTGCTCAACACCCGGTTCGCCATCGACACCGGCTCGAAGGTCACCGGCGGCATGACGACGGTGCCCCCGACCAGGCCCTTGTGCACCAGCGAGGTAAGCCACATTCCGGCGTGGTCACTGCCGTCACCGACGGGCGGATAGGTGTGACCCAGCGTCCAGGAGTCCACCGGCTGCCAGCCCGGGGTGGTCTTGGTGGTGTCCCAGACCTGTGTGGTGACCGTCGAGAGCCGCTTGGTCGTCCAGAACGTCGGACCGTAGTTCTCCTTGCAGTCCGCCGCGGCCGCCGTGCACTCCTGGTCCCAGGGGACGTCCTTCCAGTTGCCCCGGTTCGAGCAGTCGGTCACGCAGCGGTCCGCGATGTCGAGGACGACCTGGGCCAGGGGCTTGACCGAGCGGTCGGTGGAACTGCGGTCCCAGGTGCCGTAGTCGATCCGCCGCAGCGATCCGCCGCGGACGTAGGACGCCTTGTTGGTGGAGGTGGCGAGCTTGGCGTAGTAGTTGGATTCCTTCTCGTACCAGTACGACAGGGTGTTGCCGCGCGGATCGACGACGTAGTCGAGGTTCCACCGCCAGGCCTGGTTGCAGAACGACGAGGCGAACGAGGAGCCGTTGCACGGTTCGTTCGCGTGGTTGCCGGCGACCGGGACGGTCCAGGCGGACTCGGTGGTGGCGCTCTGACCGGGCAGCGTGTTGCGGCCGAAGAAGTACTGCGTGCCGTCGGGCGTGGTCGCCTTCCAGTACTCACCGTCGTCGTCACCGTTGGCGGTGCCGGTCAGCTTCTCGATCTTCGTGCCGTCCTCGTTGCGGCTGTGCCAGCCCTTGCCGGCCTCGAAGATCAGTTCGCCACCCCGACCGTTCAGCGACATCGTCGCGTTCTCGGAGCGCCAGCACTGGTCCCCGGTGCGGTTGGAGCTGTTGTTGCCGCCGCTCATGTCGTCGGCGCACGGGACGTAGCTGCGCTCGATGTAGCCGGACCAGAGGCTGAAGCCCTCACCGACCCACGACGGCTGGCTGTTCGAGGCGTCGGACTGGCCGTCGACCGCGTCGGACGTGTAGGAGAGGCCGAGGCTGGGTGCCGGGCCGCCGATCGCTGGCGGCATCCGCATCGGGTACGACCAGGAGAAGCCACCGGTCGACGTGCCCGCCGACCAGGTGGCGCTGGCCGACATCGGGGTCGCGGAGAAGTCACCCTCCGGACCCGAGCTGCCCGCGGCGAGCGCGACGAGCGTCCCGGCCTGCCCGGCGGTCCGCGCCGCCGCGCTGTCGGCGGCCACCGGCACCTCGGCGGTCACCGAGGTGCCGTCGTTCCTGGAGATCAGGGGCTTGGCCGCGCACTCGGCCCGCTGCGGGTCGCGCAGTCCGCACTCGGGGACCTGCCAGAGCCGCAGCCGAGATGCCCAGTCGCCACCGAAGGCGTCCCGGAAACCGCGGTAGTCCACCGAGACGGTGGCCGCGCCGGGCTGAGCGGGTGTCGTGGACCGCGCGGGCGCCTGACCGGCGTCGTCGATCCGCAGCATCAGTCCGTCGCGCCACCGGGCCGGCACGGCCGCGCGGTCCAGCAGTTGGACCGAGACCGCCGAGGTTCGGGCGCCTGCCGTGCCGGTCGCCCGCTGGACCGACACCGGCAGCGCACCAGCGGGCACCGCCGAGGACGAGGAGCGGCGCTGACCGGCCGCGCCTGCCGCGCCGTCCGACGGCAGGGTCACCGTCGCCTCGCCCGGGGCGGGCCACACGGGCGCGGCGGGCTTGGCGTTCGGTACGGCCTTCGTCGGCCGGGCACGACCGAGGGCCGGGCCGCCGTCCTTGTCGAGCTTCTCTCGCTGACCGGTCCCGGGCTTGGAGCCGCCCGGCGCGGCCTGCGCCGGGACCGACAGCCCCATGGTCAACAAAGCGGCGCTGAGCAGCCCCGCCAGGAGGGCCTTGCCGGAATTACGGGGCTTTCGAAGGGTTTTACGGAGAGTTTTTGAGTAGGGGTTCACCATGCCTCCACGGACGAGGTCGACGTGCGGGGTTCGGTCAGGGGCTGCGGAGCGGTCAGTCCTCGGGTGCTTCCACCGACTCCGGCGACTCCGCGTCGAAGAGCGTCTTGACCGTCGCGTCGGTCAGTGCACCCTGATAGAGGCCGAGCTTGTCGATGTCGCCCCGCCAGAGGTCGACCCACCGTGTCGTTCCGCCCACTGGGGTGAAGCGGGCAGCGCCGACGACGAGCGGACCGGTCGCGTCGAAGGCGCCGGTGAAGGTGCCGCTGCTGAAACCCTTGATCCCCTCCTGCTTTCCGTTGACATAGAGCCGGATCTCGCGCCGGGACGCGTCGTAGACGGCGACCAGATGCGTCCACCGGGCCCAGTCGTCCTCCGTCAGGACCCCCGACGTCATCGGAACCGCCACGGTCTGACCCGTGGTGTCATCGTCGTCGACGCCGAAGACGCTGACACACCACCGGTACTCGGTCGTGGTGCCCACCGTGAAGGCACGCTGGCCGAGGTAGAAGGCCGACTGTTGCGTGCCGGCCTGACTGACGGCGGTCATGGTGCCCAGTGCCTGTGCGTCAGGTCGCACCCAGACGGACACCGAGAAGGACTGATCCGTACGCAGCACGCGGCCGTCCTGCCAGACCGGGTTCTGCGGCTCGGCGAGATTGTCCTGTGAGCGCCCGTACTCTGTCGTCAGCTGGGCCGGATCCTCGATGCCCTGACGGTCCAGCGTCAGGAACTTGTCGTCGGAGAGAGAGCCGAAATCGGCGCCCGCCGTCAGAGCCAGCCTGCGGCCGAACTGACCGTCCTCCGGCGCGCTGCACAGGGTGGGGTCCGTCGACTCCACGTAGCACGGCATGCCGTTGCCGAAGCCCCAGTCACCCACTTTGACCGCCGACAGCATTCCCGGCTCGTCGAAGCCTCCGGAGTCCGGATCCTCGGCGAGCTGACCGGTGAAGTCGTGGTCGACCAGCACCCGGTCGTACACCTGCACGTCGGCCAGGTTGCCCTTCAGCCAGTTGGCCGGCGCGCCCGAGGTCCAGCCCCGCCCGACGCTGAACGGGCCACCGGCGCTCCACGCGGCCGCGGTCCGATCCGTCTCGGCGGTGAGTTTGCCGTTGACGTAGAGCCGGATCTTCCCGGCGGTCTTGTCGTAGACACCGGCGATGTGCGTCCACCGCCCGACGTCCGCCGTTGTCAGGGCGGAGCTGACCGCTGCTCGGGTGGAACTGGATTGCAGGTCGGTGTCCTTCATCAGGAACGACCAGCGCGGCGTCAGCGGGGAACCCTCCAGCCGGGTACCCAACACGAAGCCGGCCGTGCTGGTGCCGGCCTGGGCGGCGACCGCCATGTCCGCCGTGGTGGGAAGCGCCGCCAGGCGTACCCAACCCGCGACACTGAACGACTCCGTGGTGTCCACCACCGGCCCGGTTGTGGCCAGGCTGGACGAGGTGCCGTTGAACGAGGCGGTCTCGCCGCGAATCAGCCGCAGATCTCCGGTCCACGAGACGCTGCCCGAGGACAGCGGGGTCCTGCCCGAGGGGGGCGACTGCTGCGTGTCGTCGAGTGCCTGCGACGCCGTGACCCCGGGGTAGGTCTCCAGACCCCAGCGGGCTGTCGCCGGTGTCGGCCGTAGGGCCGTGAACTCCAGCGAACCGTAGCCGATGTTGCCGGCACCGTCTTTTGCCGCGACATAGAGGGTGTTCAACCCGAACTTGGGCACCACGAGCGACACCAAGGCCTGCTTCACGACTGTGCCGGTCAGCGGCGGGTACAACCACGCGCGACTCACCGCAGTGACCTCGGTGACGGGCGGATCGACCCAGCCGTACCGGATTTTGGTCACCGTGGTGTCGGTCGACATGACCGCAAACGTCGCCGTGCTGCCCGGCTCCGCCGACCCGGAGATCAGTCTCGCGGTCACCGGCGGCACCCTGGTGTCCGCCATGAACTTGCACCAGTCCGACCAGACGCTCGTCCGGCTGTAGGGAGCGGGGTCGGTGGCCTTGGCGCGGAACGCGTACGTCACGCCCTCGCTGGCGGTCACGGCGGCCGTCGTCGATCGGCCTCCGGCGGGGACCGATGCCCCGCCGGGAGGCGACCGGCGTGGGGTCGACGCATCGATCACGCCGTTGCTGGGCACCTGGACCCACTCGTACCCGGTCGTCAGCGCCTGCGTACCGTCCGCGTCCGGGAAGATCGCGGAGAACGTCGGCTTCAGGGTGCCGATGACCAGCGTCGTGCTGGCCGAGCAGGCAACGCCGGCCGCCTGCAGGTTGTTCGGCTTACCGGGGATGGAGTCGAAGTCGACCACCAGCTTCGCGTTGCCCGGGAAGAACTTCTTCCACCGGTCGGTCGTGGACTCGCCCGACCCGTCGGTGGCGCTGCACGCGCAGAAGCCGAAGGTGATGTTGGTGGCACTGCTGGTCGCGGAGGACTGGATCACGCTGGTCACCGCGGACCCGGTGAAGTTGACGGTCATGTCCGGCTGTGGCGAGTCGGAGCACCCGGAGCCCTCGTTGGCGTGCGAGCTGGCCGAGGACTTCAAGCCGATCAGCTTCGGCGCCCAGTTGGTACGCGGAGTCGAGGCGATGCCACCAGAGTGGTACATGTAGGTCGGCGTGTTGCCGCACGACCAGGAGTGATCCAGCTTCATCTGCACATACGCGGACTCGATGTGCTTGCCCCGCACAGTGGTCAACGGGAAGTCGAAGTAGGACCGGTACAGCTTCCCGGAGTCCGGGTCCCGGCCCACCCGGGCCACCGAGGTGTCCGTGTTGTTGCTGTTGTTGTTCGTCGAGTACGCCCATCGGGACTTGCCGGTGGACCAGGCCGGGTCGATGTAGACCGGGAAGGTCGCGCCGGCCGGCGAGAGCAACGCGGCGTCCGGGCGGAGGACCAGGTCACCGTCGGCGACCTGGACATCGACGGCGGCGACACGCGCTCTGTCACCCGGCGCCGCCGACGACGAGAGGTCGGACGACGACCCACCCGCGGACGCGGCGTCCCCGGCCGAGGCCGTCGCCGATCGCTGGCCTGACGTTGCGACACCGGCGTGGGAGTCCCACATGACGGCGCTGTCGGCGGCGGCGAGGACCTCGTCGCCGGCGAGCGCCGACAGGCGACCGTCTCGACCCCGCACCACCCGCGCGTCGCCGCCCAGGTCGAAGCGGAGTTCGCGCAGACGCGGGTTCGCCGCTGCCTCCGGCGTCTTGACCACGAGGACGTGGGTGAACCCGGTCCGGGTGGCCCGCAGCACCAGGTCCGTGCCGGGCAGCACGTCGGTGTAGGTGGCCGAGTCACCGGACACCGAGGGTCGGGGTAGACCACCCGGCCAGGACAGGGAGAACGACCGGCCGTTGCGGGACAGGACCACCGCGGCGGCATCGCCACCGTCGGAGAAGCGCACGTCCGCAACCGACGCCGTCGGCCGCCAGCCGTCCGCACCCCGACGTAGCGCGAGGTCGACGACCGCCCACGAGCCGTCGGGGCGCTTGACCTGCTGCGGCACCACGGCCAGTTCCGCCGTGAAGCCCCCGGACGGGTTGGCGAACACCTGGGTCAGTTCGGTACGCGCCGACGCGACCTCCACCCGCTTACCGGAGCGGCGCGCGGCGGCGGACGCCGAGGCGGGGTCGGCGGTCTCGGAGATGGCGGTTGACGGTTTCGACGCGGCAGCCGGCACGGCCTGTGCGGGCACCGCGACGGATGTGCCGAGAAGCGCGACCGCGCTTCCGACTACGAGAAGGGAACGTCTCTTTAGGAGCGCGGGCAGCAGCCAGCGGCCAGTGGTCATCAAAAACCCCCGTGCTGATGAGAACTAGTCGGCCGAACTGTAGGGCTGGCTTACAGGTTTGTCTATGTCCGCTACCGCCCGTGATAACAAATGGGGTACCAGCCCGCAATGATGACTACGGCCGCACCCGCCGTCACCGGTGAACGGCTGTCCGGCGCCTCCACGTGAGTGATCCGGCGGCCGCCGGTCAGCCCGCCGCCGGCTGGGTGGCGAGCAGTGCGGCCTCCCGGGCCGGGTCCAGGCCGACCGCAGCGCGGCGGGGCCTGCCGGCGCGCGGCGGAACCGTGCCCACCTCCCGCAACCACCGCCACGTGTCCGCCACGGTCTCGGCCACCGGCCGGCAGGTCAGCCCCGCCGCGTGGGCCCGGCTGGTGTCCCGCTCCAGCAGCCAGCGGTACGGATGCCCGAGCGGCAGCCAGATCGGCAGGTCGCTCCACGGCTCCACCCCGGCGGCGAGGATCGACTCGGGGTCGGTCCAGCGCAGCCGAGCGTCGGAGCCGGTGACCGCCACGCACTCGTCGAGCAGCTCACCCATCGTGCTGTGCCCGGGGCGGCTGACCGCGTTGAACGTCCCGCCCCGCGCTCGGGCGCCCTGGTCCAGCATCCAGCTGGCCAGGTCGCGCACGTCGATGCACTGGATCGGCAGCTCGGCCGGGCCGGGGGCGAGCACGTCGCCGCCCCGCGCGATGCGGCTCAGCCACCAGGGCAGCCGGCCGATGTCCTCCCCCGGCCCGAGGATCAGCCCGGCCCGGGCGATCAGCGCCCGGTCACCGAAGACCTCCCGCACCGCCCGCTCCGCCCCCGCCTTGAGCTGCTGGTAGTCGCCGTCGGCAGCGTCCGGGTCGGCGTCGGCCACCGGCGCGGTCTCGTCCGAGCCGGGCGCCACCGGGTCGGCGTAGACCGACCCGCTGGACACGTAGGTGTAGTGCCCCACGGTGTCGACCAGCGCACGGGCAGCGGCGCGCGCGGCGCGCGGCGCGCCGTCCCAGGTGTCGACCACCAGATCCCACTCGCCGTCCGCGAGCACCGCCAGGCCGTCCGGCGCGCTCCGGTCACCCCGCAACCGGTGTACGCCGGGCGGGACCGACCCGTGCAGCCCTCGGTTGAACACCGTCACCGACCAGCCCCGGCGAACCGCCTCGGCGACCGTCGCACCGCCCACGAAACCCGTACCGCCCAACACCAGCAATCTCATGTGCTCCACCCTGGCGGATGGGTGTGGCGGATTGCGCTCTTGTTCACGGCGAGCGGATCTGCCCTCGGCAGAACCCCCGCACCGACGCCCGCGCGCAGCCGGATCGGGCCGGTCGACTGGGGATCGGGCCGGTCAACCGGCGAGCAGCCGGTCCAGCGGGCGGGGCACGGCACCCGGCTCGAGAGCGCGCACGAGCGCCCCCGCGTAGCGGGCCTTGCGGCCACTCATCGTCCCCAGGAAGCGGCGTAGTTGCCGCTCGACCGGGCGCCCACGCTGGGCGGGCTGGTTCTGGAACACCCGCAACCGGGCCAGGTCCCCCTGCTCGGCGATGACCCGCTCGACGCCGTCGCTGCCGAGCGCGCGGATCAGCTCGTCCTCCAGGTCGGTCACGCAGACACCGAAGCCGAGCTCCTCCATTGCCGACCGGGTCAGGCCGGCGCCGAGACCCACCTGCTCCAGGCCACGCCGGAAGAAGCCCTCCTCGGCCTCGTCACACAGCCCCCGCACGGTCACGGCGAGGCCCTGCGCGCCGAAGAGCCGCAGGTACCGACCGACGCTCATCGCGCCTCCGAGCGGCACCACGCACACGCCCTCGGCGGCCAGATCGCGGCGCCGTCGCTCAGCCAGCGCCTCCACCGCGAACTGGTCGCTGACCCCCTCGACGAGCACGACGGTACGCAGGCCGGCCGCCGACTCCCGGGCCGCGTCGGCGGCGGTCGCGGCGTCCGGACCGCCGGCCGCCCAGACGCGTACGGCGGCGCGGAAGCGGTCCGGCTCAGGCACGGGACCGAGTCTCGCAACGACCAACCCGTGTCACAACCGGATTGTCCGCGGTCTGCCGGGCGTCGGGATCCCGGTGGTGTCACCACGGCAAACGGCTCGTCACCGAGAATGCGGTGACGAGCCGTTGCGAACTGGTGGGCGATACTGGGTTTGAACCAGTGACCTCTTCCGTGTCAAGGAAGCGCGCTCCCACTGCGCCAATCGCCCGTGGTTTCCGCCCGACCCGGACGCTCAAGCCCGTCGAGGCGAATCGCGAGCGGACGACGGGATTCGAACCCGCGACCCTCACCTTGGCAAGGTGATGCGCTACCAGCTGCGCTACGTCCGCACGTCCCCGACGAACGCCGGCGACGCGGCAAACTCTACCCGATGCCAAGATCGGCGGGCGCGCGACCCTGGGCGGCGGCGATTGCGCTGGTCGCCACCGGGGTACTGAGTGACCTCGACAGCGCACCACACCCCCTAAGGAGGCTGTCGTGGGTATCGGCACCAGCATCTTCCTGATCGCGCTCGGCGCGATCCTCACCTTCGCGCTCGACGCGAGCGTCGGCGGCATCAACCTCGACGTGGTCGGCTGGATCCTGATGGGCGCCGGCGTGCTCGGCCTGATCATGACCACGCTGATCTGGGGTCGCCGCCGCCAGGCGGTCCCCGTCGCCACCGAGCAGCCGGTGGAGTACCGCCGGGTCGAGGAGCCGGTCGAGTACCGCCGGGTCGAGGAGCGGCGGGACATCGCCCCGCCGCTGTGACACGACCATCGGCCACCACTGACGGAACTGGCGGAGCACCCGGGCCCGGCCACCTCGACAGAGGCGGCCGGCCCGGCGTTTCGTGGCCTGCCGCGCCACGGGAGGCACCGGCTGCGAGCGTGACGCAGCCCGCCCCGCTCACCGCATGAGGGCGTTGAGCGTGCCGTAGTCGAGGGCGTCCGCCAGCGCGTCGTACGTGCCCGCGCCGAGGGCCTCGTCCGCCGCCCGGCGGGCGACCGCGTACGCGGCCTGCGCGATCGACGAGCCGAGGCTCACCCGGGCCACCCCCAGCCGGGCCAGGTCCCCCACCGCCGGGGCGCCCGGCCCGGCGAGCACGTTCAGCGGCGCCGGCACCGCCCGCACCAGCTCGCGGATGGTCACCGGGTCGACCACCCCGGGCACGAAGATGCCGTCCGCGCCGGCGGCGAGATAGGCGGTGGCCCGGGCCAGGGTCTCGGCGACGTCCCCAGCGCCAGCGAGGAACGTGTCGATCCGGGCGTTGACGAACAGCGGCAGACCCGCAGCGTCGGCCGCGCCTCGCACCGCGCCGATCCGGGCGCACTGGTCGGGCACGTCGCGCAGCGGTGGGCCGCCCTCGCGTCGGGCGTCCTCGATGTTCACGCCGACGGCACCGGCGTCGAGCACCGCGCGTACGGTCACGCCGACCTCCGCCGGCGTCGCGCCGTACCCGGACTCGATGTCGGCGGTGACCGGCAACGGCACCGAGGCGGTGATCCGGCGGACCAGGTCGACGGCCGCGTCGCGGCCGAGGATGTCACCGTCGGGCTCCCCGAGACTCCAGGCGACGCCGGCGCTGGTGGTGGCCACCGCGCGGGCACCGGCGGCGGCCACGACGCGGGCGCTCGCGGCGTCCCAGGCGTTGACCAGGACCAGCGGCGACCCGGGGGTGTGCAGGGATCGGAACAGTTCGGCTCGGGTGTGGTGTTCGCTCACGCGGCAAGTCTCGGCCGGCCCCGCAGCCGCCGGTAATGTTTTAGCGCCAGCTGAAACCATCGGGGGTGCCGTGGTCGCCATCAGCATGTCGGCGGGCGCCGTCGCCCGCATCCGGTTCGCCGTCTCCTGCCTGTGGGAGGTCGTCGCGAGCGTCCGGGTGCTGCGCGACCCCGGAGACCACGCGGTCCACCTGCCCTGGGTACGCCGGGTGCGTCAGCCGCTGGTCGAGGCGGGTGTGATCGAGTCGGACGGCGGTCTGCTCTGGCAGCTGGTGCCGGCACCGCCCGGCTACCTGGCCGACTTCCTCACCCCGCCGCCGGCCAACCTCAACCCCGATCTGGCCGCCGAACTGACGGCCCTGCGCGCCACCGGGGCCGACACCGTCCGCGCCCACCTGGACCTGTACCCGGGCGACCGCACGCCAGCACTCGCCGCCCTGTACGCCGACCCGCCGGCCGGGCTGCGCCGCCTCAGCGAGGAGATCGAGGCGTACTGGCGGATCGCCCTGGCCCCGCACTGGCCGCGGCTGCGGCTGCTGCTCGACGCCGATGTCACCGCACGCGCCCGCCTGCTCGCCGAGGACGGCGCGGCGGTGCTCCTCAACGATCTGCACCGGCAGGTCCGGTGGGAGGGCGACACGCTGGTCGTCGCGCAGCGGCACTGCCTGGCCCCGGACGTCGCGGACGGTCCGGGCCTGGTGCTGGTCCCGTCGGTCTTCGTCTGGCCGTCGGTGCTGAGCGTCTCCGCAGGGGACGCGCCGCAGCTCGCCTACCCCGCCAGTGGGCTGGGCACCCTCTGGGAGCGGCCGAACGGCGTCCCGGACGCGCTGGCCGCCGTGCTCGGCCGCGGGCGGGCCCGGCTGCTCACCGAACTGATCGGGCCGGCGAGCACCACCGAACTGGCCCGCCGCAGTGGGATGTCACCCGGCGGCGTCTCCCAGCACCTGACCGCGTTGCGCGCGGCCGGTCTGGTGGTGACCCACCGCCGGGGTCGGGCCCTGCTCAGCGCCCGCACCGACCTCGCCGAGGCGCTGCTCTCGGCAACGGCATAGCCGACATCGGTGCGCCCTCACCTCGTCACCCATCGCCGAGGCGGTCTACCGCCGCCGCGGCTTCCCGCCGTGGGCGAGTTCCGGCTGCTGACCTTCTGACCGGAACACCCGCCGACACGTTCAGCGGCAGATCCTCGGCGGAACGCAGAAAGGCCGTCCGGGGGCATGGTCAACGAAGCCGCGGATTGCGAAACTGCTGGCAATGTCCAGCACACCGCTGTCCCTGCCGCAGCCATCCGCGCGGGCGCCCGAGTTCGGCCGGGACGCGCTCATCGTCTGCGAGAACCTGGTGCGGATCTACCAGACCGGTTCGATCGAGGTGCAGGCGCTGCAGGGACTGGACCTGGCCGTGCAGAGCGGTGAGCTGGTCGCCGTCGTCGGCGCCTCCGGGTCCGGCAAGTCGACGCTGCTCTCCATCCTGGCCGGCATCGACGCCCCCACCGCCGGGCGGGTCCGGGTCGGCCAGTGGAATCTCCTGGCGATGTCCCGCGCGGACCGGGTGGACTACCGGCGGCACACCGTCGGGTTCGTACGGCAGCAGACGGCGAGCAACCTGATCCCCTACCTGACCGCACGGGAGATGGTGGACCTGCCGATGACGGCGGCCCGTACCGCGAAGAAGGAGCGCCGGGAGCGCGCGGCCGAGCTGCTGGACAGCCTCGGTGTCGCCGACTGCGCCGACCGGCGCCCCGGGCAACTCTCCGGAGGTCAGCAGATGCGGGTCGCGATCGCGGTGGCGCTGGCCAACCAGCCGCGGGTCCTGCTCGCCGACGAGCCGACCGGCGAGTTGGACGCCGCCACGTCCGCGGAGGTCTTCGGCGTGCTGCGGGACGTCAACCGGCGGTACGGCGTCACGGTCGTCGTGGTGACCCACGACCCGGAGGTCAGCGGCCAGGTCGAACGGACGATCGCGATCCGGGACGGGCGCACCAGCAGCGAGGTGCTGCGCCGCACCACCACGGACGCGGAGGGCGACACGCACGTGATCGCCGAGGAGTACGCAGTGATGGACCGGGCCGGCCGGGTCCAGGTGCCCCGCGAGTTCCGGCAGGCGCTGGCGCTGACCCGACGGGTCCGGCTGGCCCTGGAACCCGACCACATCACGATCCGCCCCGATTCGGGAAGCGGCGAATGAGCAGCGAGCCGCTGCTGCGCGTACGCGGCGTCCACCGGCGCTTTCGCACCGGGCCGACCGTCGTGCACGCCCTGCGCGGCGTGTCGTTCGACGTGGCCGCCGGTTCCATGGTGGCGCTCGTCGGCCGGTCCGGTTCGGGCAAGACCACCCTGCTCAACGTCATCGGCGGACTGGACCGCCCGGACGCCGGAACCGTGCACGTCGACGGCGCCGACGTCGGCGCGCTCGACGAGGACGGCCTGTCCCGGCTGCGGCGCGAGAAGGTGTCGTACGTCTTCCAGAGCTTCGGACTGATCCCGGTGCTGTCGGCAGCGGAGAACGTCGCCGCCCCGCTGCGGCTGGCCCGCGTCGCCCCGGCCGAGCGCGAGCGGCGGGTCGAGTTGCTGCTGAATCTGGTCGGCCTGGCCGACCACGCCCGCCAACGGCCGGCCGAGCTGTCCGGCGGCCAGCAGCAGCGGGTGGCGATCGCCCGCGCGGTGGCCGCCTCGCCCCGGCTGCTGCTCGCCGACGAGCCCACCGGGCAACTGGACGCCGAGACAGGTCTGTCGGTGATGGCCCTGCTGCGCGGGATAGCGGAATCCGAAGGCGTCACCGTGCTGGTGTCGACGCACGACGCGGTGATGATGGCCCTGGCCGACCGGGTGATCCGCATCCACGACGGGCACCTCGACGAACAGGCGACCGGGCCGTACGGGCCCGTGTCGGACGCCGGGTGACACGACGATGCTGAGGCTGGTCAGCCGGCGCGCCCGCGCGCAGTGGCCATTGCTGGCGGCCCTGCTCGGGGTCGTCACGATCGGCGCGACAGTGCTGGGCACCTGCACCCTGCTGGTCACCCGCACCGCCGAGCGGGCGCTGGAGGTCGCCATGGCCCGCGCCGCCCCCGCCGCCGTCGACGTGACCGTCTACACCGGCGCCGTCGAGGGCCGGGACGCGTCGTCCGTCGCCGCCGACACCCGCACCGTGGTGGCCTCCGCGCTCGCACCGTTCCCGGTGACAACGACCGCGCGGGCGTCGACAGTGCTGCGGGCGCTGCCGCCCGCGCTCGCCCCGGGCACCACGGTCCCGGCCCAGGCGTACCTGTCGGGGCTGGACGATCTGCCGGCCCGAGCCGAGCTGATCACCGGACGCTGGCCACAGCACCCTGGCGACGCGGTGCTGCTGGAGTCCACCGCCGGACTCCTCGGCCTCACCCCCGGTAGCCGGGTGCGCCTCGGCGCCGAGCTGGCCCACCCGCCAGTCCCGGCCATCGACGTGACAGTCGTCGGTGTGGTACGCCCGCTGCCCGGGCGCGGCTGGGACCGCGACCCGCTCGCCGCGGCCGGCTCCGCCACCGGCTACCGGGACGGCCGCTTCCTGCAGCCGGTCAACGCGTACGGCCCGTTCCTCGTCGACCTCGCCGACCTGGTCACCACGGGCGCCACCGTCGACCGGCTGGAGGTCACCGCCCATCCGGACCTGTCCCACCCCAACCGCCGCGACCTGGAGACCATGGCCGGGGCCGTCCGCAGTGCCGACCGTCGGCTGGCCGGCACCCTCGGCGACCGCGTCACGCTCGCACGTGTCTCCTCCGACCTGGCGCTGACCCTGCGGGCCGCCGACGACCAACGGCACGTCACCGCGGCCGTCGTGCTCGCCATCGCCGTCCTCGGCGGTGTTTTGGCCGCGACGGCACTCGTCCTCGCCGGCCGGCTGACCGCGGGCATCCGCGCGGACGAGACCGCCCTGCGGTCCGCCCTGGGCACCAGCCGCCGCCAACTCGCCGCCACCGCGACACTCGAGGCCGGGCTCGTCGCCGCCGTCGCCGCGGCGCTCGCGATACCGGCCTCGTCGGTCCTGCACGCCGGCCTGACCCACCTGCCGCCGCTGGACGACGCCGGCCTGACCGTCCGGCCGGCCATCACGAGTGCCCAGGTTCTCGCGGTGGTCGGCGGTGCGCTGGTGCTCACCGCTGTGCTCACCGTGCTGGCGATCCGGCCCGTCGGGGCACCCGGCGACCGGCGCACCCGCCGCGAACTGCTGGCCCGCTCCGGCGCCGACCTGATGCTCGCCGTGTTCGCCGCCGCCGGATGGTGGCAGCTGCACGCGCAGCCCACCGCCGCCAGCCCACGCGCCGACGCGGTCCGGGTGCTCGCGCCGGCGCTGCTGCTCACCGCGGGCGCCGCCCTGGCGCTCCGGGTGGTACTGCCCGCGCTGCGCGGCGCCGACCGACTGGCGTACCGCGCCCGCGGGTTGGCGCTCCCGCTGGCGGTCTCCGAGAGCGCCCGCCGGCCCCAGGCGGTCGCCGCCGGGCTGCTCGTCGGGCTGGCCTGCGCGGCCGGAACCTTCGGCCTCGCCTTCGACGCCACGTGGCACCAGTCGCAGCGCGACCAGGCCGCGCTCTCCGTCGGCACCGACCTGGCACTCACCCTCAGCACGGCGCCAGCACCCGGCGACGGCGCGGTCGTCAGCGCGGCCACCGCGGGGGCGGTGAGTCCGGCCCTCGACCGTGGTACCGCAGTCGGTCAGTGGCTCGGCACCGCCGGCGATGCGCCGCGCCTGGTCGCCGTCGACACCACCCGAGCCGACGCGCTGCTGCGCGGGCCGGTGGACAGCGACCGCGGATGGGCGGACGTGGGCGCCACGCTGGCACCACGCACCCGGGTCACCGGCCTCGCCGTTGCGGCCGGCGCCCCGCTCGTCCTGAGCGGGACCGCGGCCGGCGGCACCTCCCTCGCCGTGACGCCCCGGCTGCTGCTGCAGGACGCCACCGGCCTGCGCACGTCCTGCACCGGTCCCGCCGTACCGCTCGACGGTCGGGAGTTTCGGCTGCCCGCCTGCGCGACGGCTGACGGGCTGCGCCTCGTCGCGGTCGCCCTGCCGGTCACCGCCGACCCGGTCGGCGGACCCGTCGCCGTAGCCGTCACGCTCACCGTGCCGCCCGCCGGGTCGGCGCAAGGGTCCACCGACGGGTCGGACTGGACCGCCACGTCCGCGCCGCCGGTCCCGAGCAAGGTGCGCGAGCTGAGCGTCACGCTGTCTCCGGTACGGACGGGAACCGCGCTGCGGATGGCCGCGACAGTCGACCTCGGCGGCGCAGACGACGCCGCCCGGACTATCGTCGCCACCGCCTTTCCGGACCCCGGGCCGGTGCCCGTCGCCGTCTCCGCCCGCTTTGCCAGCGAGGTCGGTGTCGACAGTGGCAGCCAACTCAGCGTCACGGTCGGCACCACGCCCGTCCCGATCGTCGTCACCGAGGTCGTGCCGACCGTACCGTCCGTCCCCGGCGCCGTCGCCGTCCTGGCCGACCTGGACACGCTGTCCCGCGCACGCGCCGTCACCGGCGACCTGACGTTCCCGGTCGACGCCTGGTGGGTCGGCCACCCCGCCGGTCCCGGCGCCGCCGAGCGGGCCACCGCCCTGCACCTGGGCACCGTCACGAACCGCGAGGCGGAGACCGCCCGCCTCACCGGCGGCCCGCTGCGCGCCGGGCTGCCGGCCGCGCTCCGGCTCATCGTCCCGGCCGCGGCCCTGCTGCTGCTCGCCGGCGTCGTCCTGCACGTCACCTGCGATCTGCAGGTCCGCGCCGTCGAGGTGGCGCGGCTGCGCGGCCTGGGGATGTCCCGGCGCGGCATCCGGGCCGTGCTGCTCGGCCAGCACGTCGGCGTTCTGCTGCCCCTGCTCGCGGCGGGCGCCGCCGTCGGCGCGCTCGCCACCCGCATCGTCGCTCCCCTGCTCGTGCGCTCCGACACCGGCGCCGCGCCCGTCCCGGCCGCCCAGCCACAGTGGCCGTGGCCAGCCGAGGCCGCACTGCTCGCCGTACTGCTGGCCGGATGCCTGCTGGCGGTCGCCGTTGTGGTCACCGTCCAGGTCCGTCGGGCCGACGCCGCGCACCTGCGGGTGGCGCCGTGAAACGGTGGCTGACCCGCCGGTGGCCGACGCCGCACTGGCCCAGCGTCCGCGGCCGGGGCCGGACCGACGCCGGACCGCTGCTGCTCACCGCCGCCGTCATCGCGGCCGTCGCGCTGCTCGCCGGGGCCGTGCCGGCGCTGCTGGGCGCCGCCGCCGACAGCGCCGTCCAGGACACGGTCCGCCGCGCCGGTCAGGACTCGAACGTCCTCGTACGCGCCGACTGGGAACGCGACGACGGACCGACCGGCGGGCGGGTCCGGACAGCCCGCCTCGCCGATGACGTCGACGACTTCCGCGCCCGGGCGGCCTACGCGCTCGGGCCCGACCTGGACGCCGCGCTGCTCCCGCCCATCGCCGTTGTCAACGGTCCGATCCTCAGCATCACCGACGGCAGCGCGCCGCGTACCTTCCAGTTCACCTACCTGGCCGGCGATCTCGGTGGCCCGGACGTGACCTGGGTCTCCGGCAGCGCGCCCGGCCCCGCCGTCACCGACGAGTTCGTCGAGACCTCCTACAACGGACCGCCCTGGCCGGTGCAGGTCGGCATCTCCGAGGCGGAGGCCACCTCGCTCCACCTCGGCCCCGGCGATCGAATCCCGGTCAAGGACGGTCAGGGTCGCGACCGGGACGTCCGGATCAGCGGGATCTACCGACCCGCGGACAGCGCCGACCCCGCCTGGCGACTCGCCCCGGCGCTTCTGCGCCCCGTGCCCGGCGCCGACGGCGTGGGGACCACCCGGTTCGCCGGCCTGCTGTCGGCCGAGTCGTTACCGGACGCCCGGCTCGCCGTCGACGAGGACCAACTGCGACGTACCATCCATTTCGCACCCGTTCCCGACGCGCTCACCTGGGACACCACCGCGGCACTCGCCAGCCAGGTGGTCAAGCTCAAGGCAGCCTCCGGCTCTTCCGGCGCCCGCGACGAGTCCCTGAAGTGGGAGTCGCAACTCGACACCACCCTGCGCGCCGCCCGTACCCGGATCGGCGCCGTTGCCGTGCAGGCCGCCGTCCTGCTCACCGGGGTGCTGACCGCCACGGTGCTGGTCCTGCTGCTCGCCGCCGACCTGCTGGTCCGCCGCCGTACCCCGGCGCTGAGCGCCGCCCGGCAGCGTGGGGCGGCGCTACCCGACCTCGGTGCGGAACTGGCCATCGAGTCCACCGTGGTGTCCCTGTCGGCCGCCGCCGTCGGGCTCGCGCTCGCCCGCGCGGCGGCTCCCGGCGTCTCCTGGGCCTGGGCCGTTCCCGCTGTCCTGGCCGGCGCCGTCGCCGGGCCGACGTTCGGCATCCTCGCCGCCGCCCGCGCCAGCCGCGACCGGCGTCAACCCGCCAACCGGGCCGCTCGGCGCTGGATCCGGGCCACCGGCCAGCTACGTCGCGCCGCCGTGGAGGCCGCAGTCCTGATCGCCGCGGTCGCCGCCTTCGTCACCCTGCACCAGCGCGGGCTCCTGTCCGTCGCCTCCGACGGCGACACCGGCGCGCTGACCGGCGACACGATCCTGCCGATCAGCGCCCCCGCTCTGGGCGTGCTCGTCGGCGCGCTCGTCCTGCTCCGGCTGCTGCCCCTGGGGGCGCGGTTCGCGCTCCGGCAGGCGCTGCGCTCGCGCCGCCCGCTGGCCGTGTTCGGTGCCGCCCGGGCGGCCGCAACGGCCGGGCGCGCGCTGCCGCTGCTGGTTCTGGTGAGCGCCACGGCGCTGGCGTCGTTCGCGCTCATCCTCGGCACCACCGTCACCCGGGGCCTGGCCGACGGCGCGTGGAGCAGCGTCGGCGCCGACGCCCGCCTCGACGTCGGCGCCGAGGCCGGGGTCGCCACGCCCGCGGTCGCCGAGCGCATCGCCGCCGCACCCGGGGTCGGGCAGGTCGTCGTCGCGCAGGTGACCGACTCGGCGCGCGTCTTCAGCGATTCGACACTGTTCACCCCACGCCTGGTCATCGTGGACGCCGACGCGTTCCAGCGCCTGCTGGCCACCACCCCGCTGCCCGACGCGCCGGCGCTGGCCCGGCTCACGACACCCGGTCCCGGCCCCGGGGACGTCCCAGCGCTGGTCCGATCGAGCGACGGCGAGCTGCGGACCGGCACGCGGTTGCAGCTACCCCGGGGCGACGCCCCGGCGATCCCTCTCACCGCCGTCGGTACCGCGCCCTCCGTCGGCGGCGCCGGTGACGTCGTCATCGTGGACGCCGCGGCCCTCGCGGGCGCCGGGCTGCCCGCCGTTCCCAACACCGTCTGGGTGACCGGCCCCGGCGCGGCGCGGGCCGTGTCGAACAGCGGCGTCGCCGCCGACGTCGTGCTGCGCGCCGACGTCCTACGGGCGCAGCGAGTGGCCCCGCTGACCGCAGGGCTGGTACGGCTGGCGTGGACGGCCGCCGCGGTGCTGCTGGCGCTGGGGCTGCTCGGCCTCACGCTCGCCGCCGCCGCAGGCGCGTCGGAGCGGTGGCAGACCCTGACCCGGCTGCGGACCCTCGGCCTGCGGCCACGCGACGCCCGCTGGGTCGCCGCCGGAGAGGTGCTGCCGCCGGTCGTGGTCGCCGCGGTGTGCGGCCCGCTGCTCGGGGCCCTGCTCGCACGCCTGACGCTCGGCCCGCTCGACCTGCGGCTGCTCACCGGCCAGGCCGCCGAGCCGGGGGCGGTCCCGCCGTGGTGGCTGCTCGGCCTGGTGAGCGTGGCGCTGCTGGCGGCGGCCGCCACGGTCGTACCTGTGGAGTCGGCCCTGCGGCGACGCGACCGGCTGAGCGAGGTGCTCCGCGCCGGCGAGTAGCCGGCCGGCGACCGGTGCAAAAACGAGGCCCGTTACCGGATATCCGGTAACGGGCCTTCTGACCTGCTTGTACAGCTGGTGGGCGATACTGGGTTTGAACCAGTGACCTCTTCCGTGTCAAGGAAGCGCGCTCCCACTGCGCCAATCGCCCGTGCATAATGCCGAGGTGGGGACGGGATTTGAACCCGCGTGGACGGCTTTGCAGGCCGTTGCCTCGCCTCTCGGCCACCCCACCGAGGTTGCCCCCGTCACGCGTGGCGGCAGCTCCGAGCGGACGACGGGATTCGAACCCGCGACCCTCACCTTGGCAAGGTGATGCGCTACCAGCTGCGCTACGTCCGCACGCCCCCGGCGTTCCCGGGTGACGGATGAGAACTTTAGCCGAGCCGGTGAACGACTGCCAACTCGGGGGTCTGTGTCGGCGCGTCCCCTCCCGCCCGGGAGCCCGAGCGGGGGCCGCGTGCCGGGTCCCGGGGAGGGTCGGACTCACTCGCCGCAGGCTTCCTAGGGAGCTGGCCTGGTTTCTCGACTGACTCCCGACCGTCACACTCCGGCATCGTGCGACGCCCGCTGTCGCCACCGGGACGACGGCCCCTCGCCCGGCGGCGACGCGCGCCCGCGGCGAGCGGCGGACCTCGACGAACACCGCCGGGAGACCGAACCGCGGCACCCCTGGAAAGTGTCCGACTTCCGACTCTTAGCCCACGAAACGGACGGTAGCGGTAACTGTTCGTGTTCGGGTGGATGGGCTACGGTAACGGTCGTGACGAGACGTGCGGCCGAGATCCGCCTGGATGCCCTGCTGCGCACGGCCTGCGACGTGATCGTGGAACGCGGTCTGGCCAACACCCGGACGGCGGACGTGGCACAGGCCGCCGGTGTGAGTCAGGCCCTGGTGTTCTACCACTTCGCCACCAAGGAGCGATTGCTCGCGCAGGCGTTCGCGTACGCCGTCGAGCAGGATCTGGCCCGCCTGGACGCGGTCACCCGCTCCTCCGCTCCGCCGTTGACGAAGCTCCGCCGGATCCTCAAGCTCTACACCCCGGCCGGTCGGGCGACCTCCTGGTCGATGTGGATCGACGGCTGGTCCGAGTCGCTGCGCACCCCCGAGCTGGAGAAGGTGTCCCGGCGGCTCGACCTGCGCTGGCGGCAGGATCTCGCCGCCGTCATCTCCGCCGGGGTCGCCGACGGCACCTTCCAGTGCGCCGACCCGCAGGGGGCCGCCTGGCGGATCAGCGCCGTGATGGACGGCCTCGCCGTGCAGCTCGCCGTGCACGACCGGGTGATCTCCCGCCGGCAGCTCGGGGAGTGGGTACGGCTGGTCACCTCACGGGAGCTGGGCCTGGCCCCGGCCGACCTGGACTGAGCGGCGACGGCGGAACGGCACCGCAGGTCGGGCCGGGCAAAACGGGCTCGGGCCACCGCGCCGAGGAGAACAATCGACGGCATGGACCTGCTGGAGGCGTACCGCCGGAGCCTGGCCGAGTTCGTCGACCGGGTGGACCAGGTCGGGCCCGGCCAGTGGGCCGAGGAGACACCGTGCCCGGACTGGGACGTCCGCACCCTGGTCAACCACGTGGTCGGCGAGGACCGGTGGAGCGTTCCGCTGCTCGCCGGACGCACCGTCGACGAGGTCGGCGACCGCTTCGACGGTGACCAGCTCGGCGCGGACCCGGCCGCGACGGCGCGGGAGGCGGCCACGCAGGCCGAGATCGCTGTCACCCATCCCGGCACGATCGACCGCACCGTGCACCTGTCGGCCGGCCCGACCCCGGCCGCGGAGTACGTCCAGCAGCTCCTCGCCGAACACCTGGTGCACGGCTGGGATCTGGCGGTGGCGATCGGCGCCGATCCGCGGCTCGACCCGGACGCGGTGCGCGTGTGCGCCCGCTGGTTCGCCGGGCGGGTCGACGACTACCGGCGCGACAAGCTGGTACGCGACGACGCGCGGCTGCCCGCCGACGCCGACGAGCAGGACCAGCTGCTGGCCGCCTTCGGCCGCGACCCCGACTGGGCCCCGGGCCACTGAGCGGTCAGCGTCGGGGCCGCGTGTTGGCCAGTCCCCGGTCGCCGCCGTAGTGCGCGAGCACCCGGTGGTCCATCACCCGTCGCCACAGCGGCGGGACCAGCGCCACGACCACCATCGTCGCGTACCCGGCGGGCAGCTGCGGTGAGGTGTCGAAGCTGCGCAGCGTCTGGTAGCGGCGCAGCGGGTTCGCGTGATGGTCGCTGTGCCGCTGGAGCTGGAAGAGGAAGACGTTGGTGACCGTGCGGTCGCTGTTCCAGCTGTGCCGGGCGTCGACCTTCTCGTAGCGTCCGGCGGCGGTGCGCTGCCGGGCCAGCCCGTAGTGCTCCAGATAGTTGACCACCTCCAGCAGGGAGAAGCCGACCACCGCCTGCAGGACCAGGAACGGCAGCACCACCGGGCCGAAGACCAGGGTCAGCGCCGCGTACAGCACCAGGGTCATGGCCCACGCGTTGAGCACGTCGTTGCGGTGGGTCCACGGGGACCGGCCGCGGATGCGGAACCGGCTGGTCTCCAACCGCCAGGCCGAGCGCAGGCTGCCGAGGACGGTACGCGGCCAGAACGCCCAGAAGCTCTCCCCCAGTCGCGAGCTCGCCGGATCCTCCGGCGTGGCGACGCGGACGTGGTGGCCGCGGTTGTGCTCGACGTAGAAGTGCCCGTACGCGGCCGGCGCCAGGGCCACCTTGGACAGCCACCGCTCCACCCGCTCGCGCTTGTGGCCCAGCTCGTGGGCCGTGTTGATGGCGATGCCGTTGACCACCCCGACGGTGGCCACCAGGCCGGCGGCACCGGCGAGGGAGAGGCTGTCGCGGGCCCACACCGCGCAGCACAGCACCAGTGCCGCGTACTGCGCCGGCAGGTAGAGGTAGGTGAGCCAGCGGTAGTAGCCGTCGGCCGCCAGCCGGGGCACGGCCTCCTCGGGAGGGTTCTGCCGGTCGTCGCCGAGCAGCAGGTCGACCACCGGGATCAGGCCGAAGACGACGGCCGGGGTGAGCCACCACGCCCAGGCGCCGCCGCCGGCCCGCCACAGCGCGAAGCCGACGAAGGGCAGCGCCGGCACCAGGAGCGCCAGCGGCCAGAGCGGCTTGCGACGGTCCCGCCAGGCGGCGGGCTCGACGGTCGGATCGGCATCGACGGTCATGGCCAACCTCCGGTCTCGCGTTCTGACATCGACAGTGACAGCCATCACGTTCATTTACAAGAGCGTACGTTTTGTAAAGTCGATTTATCTCGATCAGTCGGCGCGTCGGCGGTCGGGGGCCTTGCCGCGCCCCCGGTCGGCTGATATCCACAGATGCGCATGCGTCACCGCGCTGCGTCGGTCGGCAGCCGCCGGCCATCCCGCTCCCACGAGGAGGTCCCGTGCCACAACCGGAGTGGTCACCCCCGATGAGCCGGCGTCGACGCCGGCTCATCGCCGTCCTGGCGACGACCGCGACCATCGCCGCGCTGCTACCCACGGGCGCGAGCACCGCGGCCCCCGCCGGGGCGCCGTCCACGCAACGCTCGTCCGGGCCGTTCGCCGAGGGCAACCACGAGCCTGCCGACCTCGACAACCGCTCCGGTACGGCGGCACCCGACGCCCGCCAGCGCGGCCTGGCCCGCGCCGCTGATCCCGACGTGCGGTGGAACCGGTTCGGCACCCCGCAGGCCCTCGGCCCCGGTCGTACCCCGCTCGCCACCGGGCTGCCAGGCGACCCGGAGGCCGCCGCCCGCGCCTACCTGAGGGCCAACCGTGACCTGTACGGCATGGACGCCGCGACGGTCGCCGACCTGGAACGGGTGCTGGTCCGACCGATCGGCAGCGGTGCCGTGGTGACCCTGCGGCAGCGCTTCGGCGACCTGCCGGCCGGGCCCGACGGCCTGGTCACCCTCGCGGTCCAGGGCGGCTCGGTGCTCGCCGTCAACTCCTCGCTGGCCCGCGACACCAGCGCGCCCGCGCCGGCCACCCGCACCGCCGAACAGGCGTACGCCGACGCGCTCGCCGACGCCGGGCTGACCGCGACGGCGGTGGCCAGCCACACCGTGCGCGCCGTGGCCGTACCCACCCCGCTGGACGGGCCCCGGGCCGCCTACGAGGTGACCATGATCGGTGCGGACGCCGACCACCCGGCGGCGTTCACCAGCTACGTGGACGGCAGCACCGGAAAGGTGCTGGTCCGCGAGGACCTCGTCGACTTCGACTCGGACAACCCGAGCTGGGCGGTCTTCCCGGCCACCCCGCCCCGCGACCTCGCGGCCGGGCAGGACCCGCGGGTGCGCTGGTGCGGTGACCCGGCCCCCGGCTGCCAGGTCGCCCAGCGGGACCCGGCCACCGGCCAGCCGTGGGACGTCGACGCGGCCACCGGCACCCCGACCTTCACCTCGCGCGGCAACTCGGCCAACACCGTGCTCTCCTGGGGCAACAACACCCCGATCGTCCCGGCCACCCCCAGCCCGGAGCGCCGCTACGAGTACCCGTTCACCGACCAGTGGCACCAGGCGAAGTGCAACCCGGCGGTGTTCACGTCGGCGCAGCGCAACGACGCGGACGCGGCGATCGCCAACCTCTTCGTCATGCACAACCGCATGCACGACTGGGCGTACCAGTTGGGCTTCACCGAGTCGGCGTGGAACCTCCAGGCGGTCAACCTCACCCCGTCCGGGCTGGGCGGCGACGCCGAGCAGGGCCGCGCCCAGCAGGGCGCGCTGACCGGCAACCGCAACAACGCCAACCAGGGCACCGGGCGCGACGGCCTGCCGCCGACCACCAACATGTACCTGTGGCAGCCGCAGGCCGGCGGCCCGTACCCGCCGTGCGTGGACGGCGACTACGACATGACGGTGATCGGCCACGAGTACACCCACGCCATCACCAACCGGATGATCGCCGGCCCGGACAGCGGGATCAGCGGCCACCAGGGCGGGGCGATGGGTGAGTCGTGGGGCGACCTGCTCGCCGCCGAGTACCTGTACCAGAACGGGCTGCGCGCGCCCGGCGAGTCGCCCTTCGTCACCGGCGGCTACGTCACCGGCAACCTGGTCAGCGGCATCCGCAACTACGACCTGAGCCGCAGCCCGCTGAACTACTCCGACATCGGCTACAACACCGGTGGCCCCGCCGTGCACGCCGACGGGGAGATCTGGGGCGCCACCAACTACCGGGTCCGCTCGGCGCTGGTGAAGCGGTACGGCCTCGGCACGACCCAGCGGCAGCTGGAGTGCGCGCAGGGCAAGGTCACCGCCGACAAGTGCCCGGGCAACCGGCGCTGGTCGCAACTGGTCTTCGACTCGTTCCTGCTCCAGGCCGCAAGCCAGGTCAGCATGCTCGACATGCGGGACAACATGCTCACCGCCGACCTGCTGCGCTTCGGGGGCGCGAACCAGGACCTGATCTGGGCCGAGTTCGCCCGCTCCGGGATGGGCCGGGACGCCGCCACCAACGGCGCCGCGGACACCGACCCGACGCCGAGCTTCGCCTCGCCGCGTGGCGGCAACGCGACGCTCACCCTGCGCCCCCGCGGGGACAGCGCCGACGCGCCGATCCGGGTGTACGTCGGGGCGTACGAGGCACGGGCCACGCCGATCGCGGACACCGACCCGGCCACGCCGATCCCGGACACGGTGGAGATGGTGGCCGGCACGTACGACCTGCTGGCCGTCGCGCCCGGCTTCGGGCACCAACGGCTCAGCGTGGTCGCCGACGCCGGCCGGACCGGCTACGTGGACCTGCGGTTGAGTCGCAACCTCGCGTCCACGGCCTCCGGTGCCACGATCAGCGGCGACGGGGTCAACCTGGACCGGGTCGTCGACGACACCGAGGCGACGAACTGGGCCTCCCTGGACGGGGTGGCCGGCCGGCAGCTCACCGTGGACCTGCCGGGCGACGGCCCGCAGACGGTCAAGCGGGTGAACGTCAGCGCCATGCTGCGACCCGCGATCGTCGGGGACCCCGACACCGGCAGTCAGAACGCGCTCAGCGCGCTGCGCTCGTTCGCGGTGTCCGCGTGCGACGCGACGACGACCGACTGCGCGGACCCGACGCACTGGCGGCGGATCTACACCAGCGCGGGCGACGCGTTCCCCGGCGGGGCGTACCGGGCGTACAGCCGCGACATCAACCTGCGGACGTTCGCGGTGCCCACCACCCTCGCCACCCACCTGCGCCTGGAGGTGCTGGCCAGCCAGTGCACCGGCGGCCCGCAGTACGCAGGTGAGCAGGACGACGACCCGGCCACGACGACGGACTGCGCGACCGCCAGCCCGGCCCGGGCCCAGGTCAGGATCGCCGAGTTCCAGGCGTTCACGAAGTGACACCGTCGGGGCCGGCGGTCCTCCGCCGGCCCCGACAACCCCCGATCAGCGGCGGGCCGGTCGCCAGCCACCCGCCGGCGCCGGCCGCTCCCAGAGCCGGTCCACCGGCGGGTCCTCGGCCTCGGTGGTGGCGGCCCGGGTCAGGTGACGCAGCCGCAGCAGCAACCCCACCCCGAGCGAGAGCAGCAGCCCACCGAGCAGGAACGCGGCCTGCACCATGCCGAACCCACCGGCCTGTGAGACCGGACGGCCGGCGGCCGGCGGCGCGGCGTCGATGGGCTGGTCGGCGACCGGTTCCTCGGCCGGGTCGCTCTCCTGCGCCGGTTCGCTCGGCGGATCGCTGGGCTCGGCCGGAGTCGCGCTCGGCGTCGGCGTACCGGTCGGCCTGGCCCCCGCCCCCACCACCGATCGGGTGGCCGTCTGGCGGGCCAACAGGCGCAGGTTGGCGTCGTACGCCTCGGCGGCGAGGGTGACCCGTCCCTGGGTGACGTCCTCGGCGAAGGCCACCCGGTAGCGGGCGGTGACCGTGCGGCCCGGGCAGAGCGTGCCCGGGTCGAGTTGCCGATCGGTCAACCGGGCCACGTCACCCTCGGTCTGGACCTCCAGCGGGAAGTCGCCGTTCTCCTCCACCCGGTCCATCTTCACCTGGTCGAGCCGGATGCCCTGCACGCGGAGCACCATCGACCAGCGCACCTTCGCGCATCCGCCGCGCCGGTCCGTCTGCGAGACCACCGCCGAGATCGTGCGCACCTGGTCCCCCGCGCTGAACCGGGCCGGCAGGCCGCTCATCTCGGTGGCGAAGGCCGCCTGTGCCGGCGCGGCCAGGGTCAGCACCGCCCCGGCAACGCCGGCAACCAACGCTCCGAGCCGCAGCGCGTACCGCCACACGATCACCACCACCTCGCTCCTTCTCGTCCCTGGAGGGAAACGCTAGGAGGAAACGGGCGGGCCGGACAGAGGGGTGTCTTCGCATCGGATGCCAAGCAGGAGGGGTGATTTCACCGAGAGTGGTGAACCCTTCACGCGTACCCGCGATCCCTCGACCACCTCCGTGCGTCGCCGGGGCTGACCGGTGCGCGAGAATCGCCGGGTGTCCGAGCTCTCCAGCACCTTCGTCCGGCTGCACGCCCGGCTGGCCCCGGTCCCCTTCGTTCCCGAGGTGCGCCTGCACCAGGCGGACGAACCGATCGGGCTCTGGGAGCTGACCGAGGGCGAGTTCTCCAGCGACCGGCCGCCGCCGTTCTGGGCCTTCGCGTGGGCCGGCGGGCAGGCGCTCGCCCGCTACGTCACCGACCACCCGGAGCTGGTCGCCGGCCGCCGGGTGCTCGACCTCGCCTCCGGCTCCGGCCTGGTGGCCATCGCCGCCGCCCGGGCCGGCGCGGCGTCCGTGCGGGCCGTCGAGGTGGACGAGCTGGCGGTCGCGGCCGTCGCGCTCAATGCCGAGGCCAACGGGGTACGCGTCGACGCCGAGTTCGGCGACATCCTCGACGGCGACGCGGGCGACGCCGAGGTGGTGCTCGCCGGGGACGTGTTCTACAGCGAGGCGATGGCCCGGCGGGTGCTGCGGTTCCTGCTGCGCGCCACCCGGGCCGGGGCGCCGGCGCTGGTCGGTGACCCCGGCCGGGCGTTCCTGCCCCGGGACCGCTTCGACGAGCTGGCGACCTACGACGTGCCGGTGCCGGAGGCCCTGGAGAGCGTCCGGGTGAAGCGCACCACCGTCTGGCAGTTGCGCGCCGGCCTGCCGAGGGCTGCCGGCTAGCGTGTCGACGTGCTGTTCTCCGGCTGGGCGTCCGAGGTCGAGGCACCCTGGCCGGACGTCGCCGAGGTGACCGACCACGTCGGCGTACGTCACCTCGTCGTCACCCGGCACGCGCTGGTCCGGCAGGTCCTCGCCGACCCGGTCCGCTACCGGCCGGACAACGCCCTGGACGCGGTGACCCCGATGCCGGTGACCGCGCTGCGGGTGCTCGCCGGGCACCGGTTCCGGCTGCCGCCGACGCTGGCGAACAACTCCGCCGCCAGCCATCCCCCGATCCGGGCGATCGTCGCGGACGCGCTGCACCCGACGCGCGTGGCGGCGCAGCGCCCCTGGCTCACCGCTCTGGTCCGGCAGCGGGTGGCCCGGCTGCGCGCCGCGCTCGACGCCGGTGCGCCGGTCGACCTGTACGCGGACCTCGCCGCCGACCTGCCGCTGCTGGTGCTGGCCCGGCTGGTCGAGCTGCCGGCCGCGCCGGTCGGCGCGGTCAAGGAGTTCGCCCGGGCGGCACTGGAGCTGTTCTGGGCGCCGCTGGACGCCGACCGGCAGCTGGCCCTCGCCACCGAGGTGGGCCGTTTCCACGGCGTGCTGCGCGAGATCGCGGCCACCGGTGGCGGCCTGGCCGCCGAGCTGCGCGCGGGCGGCCACCCGCCGGACGTGGTGGTCGGCGCGCTCTTCTTCCTGCTGGTCGCCGGCCAGGAGACCACCTCACAGTTCCTCACCCTGCTGCTGCACCGATTGGCCGTCGAACCGGCGGTACGCGCCGGCCTGCGCACCGGCGACGTCGCGGTGGCCGACGTCGTCGAGGAGGGCCTACGCCTCGAACCGCCCATCGTCACGTGGCGGCGCGTCGTGGCGGTGGACGGCACGCTGGGTGGGACCGCCGTGCCGGCGGGCACCAGCATCGTGCTGTGGCTGGCCCGCGCCGGCCGGGACCCGGCGATCGTCGAGTCCCCCGACGAGTTCCGCCCGGGGCAGCGCGGGTCGCGCCGGCACCTGGCGTTCGGGGCGGGCGCGCACCGCTGCGTCGGGGACGTACTGGCCCGGATGGAGGCGGCCGTGGTGGTGGCCGAGGCGACGCCACTGCTCGACGGGGTGAGCGTGGTCCGGCCGCCGTGGTGCCCGGACAACCTCACCTTCCGGATGCCGGACGCCTTCGTGGTGCGGTCAGTCGAGCGGCCCGCTGACCAGTAGCACGATGCCCCCGATGACCGCGGCGACACCGAGGAGCAGGGCACCACCGCCGACGAGGAACCGCGCGACGTTGAAGCCGATGTCCTGCCGCAGCTCGGCCGGATCACGGTCGGGCGCTCCCCACACGCGGTTCCACGGGTTCCTCGACAGCCGGCGGGCCTCCGCGTCGGCGTACCCGAACAGGTTGAGGGTCATCGTCAGCCCGATGAACCCCAGCAGCGCGCCGAAGCCGACGGCGGCGAGTATCTGCATGATCCACCGCACCATCGGCCGCCTCCGCTTATCGAATCGACTCCGATCCAAGGCTAGGCAGCCCGGGCAAGACCGCCCGGGGAGATCGTCACGGGGCGCGGCGCCTGACCGTGACCCGCTATGTTTCCGGGCGTGTCATCAGCCCGCCCGCGCCCCATCCCCGCAGTGGTAACGCTTCTGACCCTGCTGGCGCTGAGTGCCTGCGCAGCCGGACCCGCGTTCCACGCCCGGCAGATCGCGTCCCAGCCGAGCCCGTCCACGCCCGCGCCCACCCCGTCGGCGTCTCCGTCCCCCTCGGCGTCTCCGTCCCCGACCGCCCGGCCGACGCCCGGCAGCCTGGACTGGTACGTGTCGCAGGCGCCGACCTTCCCCGCGGCGCCGCCACCGCAACCGGTGCCGCTGCCGGTGACCGGCCCGATCCCGTTCTGGCACCGCCTGCCGACCGACCAGAAGGTCGCCTTCATCACCATCGACGACGGTGGGCTGGCCCGACCGCCCGCGGTGGCCGACTTCATCTGGCGCGCGCACATCCCGGTCACGATGTTCCTGAACTCGCCGGCCGCCGAGGAGCACGACGTCTACTTCCGCCAGATCCAGGTCGCCGGTGGGGTCGTCGAGAACCACACCATCCGGCACAACTCACTGGCCGGCCGGTCGTACGACTACCAGAAGCAGGAGATCTGCGGGGCGGCGGACAAACTTCAGACGCTGTTCGGCAAGCGGGCGACCCTGTTCCGCCCACCGTTCGGCGAGTACGACAGCACCACGCTCCAGGCTGCGCAGGACTGCGGCGCGAAGGCGGTCCTGCACTGGTCCGAGACGGTCCACGAGGGCAAGGTGCGCTACCAGACCCCGGAGAAGGTGGTCCAACCCGGCGACATCCTGCTGATGCACTTCCGGCCGGCGCTGATGGACGACCTCCTGGCCGCGTTGCAGGCCATCCACCGGGCCGGACTCACCCCGGCGCTACTGGAGGACTACATCCGCTGACCCGGGCGGCCTGACGAAAGTCAGTGCTGGTGGGTGCCGTTCGGGCGGGGAGCGCAAGCTACGGGGGTTCAGCAACGGCAACGCCAGGAAGTACGAGCTGTCGGGTCTGGTGTTCTGCGCCGGGACGATGAAGGACAGTTCAACCCGTGGACGAGTAATGGTGTCGATGACCAGCACCCGGGTTGTGCGCGGTAAGCGGGTGCGTCGGGTGTCGTTCGTCTGCAACCAGTTGGCTACCGGCGGATGCGGCAGCATGAGAATCGAGATGGCGCATCTTGAGCGGTGGATCGAACAACTGCTCTTCACCCGAGCTGACTCCCCGGAGCTACGCACCGCCATGTCTGTGCAGGCCGACGACATCAATGAGGCCGAACAAGCCTTGCGGAAGTCACTGGCTGACGGAGAACGCCGACTTGAGCGGGTCGAGGACGAGTACGACGCCGAAGAGATCACGAAGGTTGAGTACCGCCGACGCCGAGCCAAGATCATGAAGCAGGTAGACGCGACCGGGCAGCGCTCGCCAAGGCCACGCGGTCACGAGTCCACACCCGCCTGCCGTCCGGCACCGAGCTGCGCAGGGTGTGGAACGACAGGGACAACACCTGGAAACGCACCATCATCAGCTCGGTCATCGAGCGCATTGAGGTATCCCGGCATCCGGCAGGCGTGGCTACCAACCTGACCCCAACCCGAGACGAAGACCCCGAGGCGTTCAGTCAGCGCCTCGACCTCCACCGGGCGCAGGTGCTCCGTCAACGGGTATTCGTGCAGTGGTGGGCGTAGCCCGTCCTTTCAACAGATGGCCATGCTTGCGATTGAAGACTTTTCTTCGCATGTGCGACTCAACCTTGTGCCTGACTATCTGATGCCACTTCCGCATCCAAGCCGCAGCGCCTGAAAGCGGCCAAAGATACTGCCACACCAGTCCAGAAAGGCCCGGCTCAAGATCAAATGGGTCAGTCACTCTGACCGGGTGCTCACTACCCTTCCTATCCCAGTTGAGACCGGCGGCATCAAAGAAGGCGACTGCGGCCCACATGTGGCTCCGCCGGACACGGCGCGATGGCCAAGACTGATCGAAGACTACCCGGCCATACCCAGTTTCACCGGGTTGCAGAATCTCGATCGACTTACTTGAAGCGCCCTTGAACATACCCGCATGATCTAATTGCCAGTTCGTCACGTACAGATATACGTCGAAGACCGGAGCACCACTGTGGTTCACGACAGCCACTTCCGCGCCAACGACCTGGCCACCCTCCCTCACAACTTCCGTGATAGTCGCAATGATCAACCTAGCCTGTGTCGCTTCGTTGTCACGCCGCTCCTCACGGCGTACGCGGATCTCATGACGGAACAGCAGACCGGCGAAGAGGACGGCGGCTGTCGACATCATCAGACCGACCAGACTCCCCCACGCCTGCATCCAGTCGGTGATCTTCGGAGCCTCAGCAGCGAGCACCCGACCAGGGTACGACCGCCGATCCAGACCGAGGCTCCTTTGTGGTGACCACCTACGATCCCTGCCGTGGGATGGCTCGAAGCATCAGTGAAGATCGTGACAGCCTTGGCCTGGCCAGCGGTCGCCATGGTGGCGGTCATACTCCTACGACGCGAGATCGGTCAGGTGTTCAGACGGCTCAATCGTTTTGCGGGACCGGCTGGCATTGAGGCCGAGTTCAGGGAAGAGGTAGCTGCAACTAGCGAACTTGCCGAGGTAGCTGCACCGGACAAGCCAGAAGAACTCTCCCTACCAGCCCCACAAGGCGGTGCTGCCCATCTAGCGCCGAACCCCACTCTCAGCGATCTTGTCGAAGAAGCGGAGCGACACCCCGTCGGTGGCGTCATGCGAGCGTGGCACCTGGTGGAGGACGCACTGAACCCACCAGGGACGGGCAGGAGGTTAGTTTCCAGCTACCAGCGAATGACGGAACTACACCGCGAAGGCGTCATCAACGACGACCTCTTCGCTCTCGGACGACGACTCCAAGAGCTGCGGAACAAGGTCGCCCATGGGCGCGTGATTCCTGACGACCATGAAGTGCGAGAGTTCGTGATCAGCACTTGGCGTTTGGCTGCCGCTCTGAACAAGGTTGCGACCTAGGCGACGCTCCCACCATTCCGGGCCCTAATCTCAGACTATGTGGGAAGGGTATTAGGACTGACCAGGAGTCCTCTTACGTTGGCTTCGCTCCACTACGGAGCGTGATCACCGAGGAGTACACCACGACCGAACTGACCAAGCCTGCCGCCACCACCGCGAAGGCCAACGAAGGCGCCACCCGCAAGACCCCGGCCAAGAAGGCCACCGCGGCTAAGCCCGAGTTCGCGCCGAAGGTTGGAGAAACGGCCGCCTTGACCACGCGGAGTGCGGACACCGCCATGACCTCAAGGGCCGGGCTGCCTGTCGGGCGAACCACGCCAAGGCGGCGAAGTGAACGCCGACATGCTCGCCGCGTTCGATCGACTCAGGGTGCAGGTTGATCGGGCCTACGAGGCGACGAGGGACTGCCTGACCCTCGGCGACCTCACCGGCGCTCAGAAACTGTTGGCTCGCCTGGGCGACACCCACGCCAAGGCGGCCCTGTTGCTGGGACAGGCCCTTCCCCCGTGCGTCACCTGCGCCAAGGACGAACACGACGGGACCGAGGATCACCCGATGGCCCGCACATACACGGGGAGCGATTGACCCATGCGGGGATACCCGCCAATACGGCTTAGGCCCGTACGCGCGAACTGGACCACCTCGGTTGCACACCCGCCGGGGCGGTTCGCCGTTGGATGATCAGCCCGGCCTTCATGACGTACACCTCGCGCTTGGCGGTGGCGTTGCCCCTCGCGTCGAGCACGTACCCGGTTAACCAGATCCAGTCGTGGTACGGGTCGGTCTCGCCGACCGACACGATGCGCAGCCTCAGCGCCCGGTTCCCGGTGAACTGCGGCGAGCAGGCAGCCCCGACCAGCACCACGTCTCCGGCCTTCATGCCAGCCACCCGAGGAACCGGCGGTATACGGCGTCGGCGGGAGCCCAGGCCATGTCCTGCGTAGCCGCCGCCAGGTGCGACCCCATGTAGATCCGCAGGGCTACCGGCGAGGCGGCGTACTCGTTTAGCAGCTCAAGGCGGCGTGTGGAACAGGGCCAAGGGCGTTCGCACACCTCGCACAGCCACAACGGCAGGACCGGCCCGTGCGTGGCCATCAGTTCTCACCCGGCCAGTGACCCCGGTTGATCGGGATCTTGTGTCTGGCCCGGAAGGGCAGCTCGTTCCCGCACTTGCACACGTTCCGCCACTTGATCCACGACCACACCGGCTTGTGCCTGCGAGCCAGGGTCATGGCTACGGCCGTCAGATACTCCGCAAAAGTAACGCGTCGGGTCATTCATCCATGACAACACGCGGGGTTGCACGAGGGCAACCCCCTAAAGCGTTGTACGACCCGGTAGCCCCTAGAGCAAGTCCCAGGGCTCCTACCGTCGAGACGTGGAGTTGCTTGGGCTCGATGAGATCCGCGACCTGCTTGGGGGCATCAGCAAGCAGCGCGCCACGATCATCGTGGGCCGCAAAGGTTTCCCCGACCCGCTCGCCACCTTGAGCATGGGCCGCGTCTGGGACGGCAAGGCCGTACGAGCGTGGATCGCCAAGAACCGCCCCGCTCCGGCCGACGACTGACCAGAGCGCGGCGAACCCCGCCGATCATCGACGCTTCTTCCTTGAGAGTTGCCCCGGCAGCGAGGGTTGGTCGTCCGACTCGGGTCCATCCGCCACCTGCGGATTGAACGGGCGCAGCCCAGCGAGACTGTCAAGGATGGCAGGCCGCTCATTTGGCTTGGTGTCACGCAGCGCCATCTCGGCTAAGGCTCGGTCCCGGTCAGCCTTGATCTTGAAATGCAGCAGTCTGGCACCCGCCAGGACGACGGCCGAGATGCTTGAAACGGCTACCCAGAGCCCCAGGTCTTCGAGCCCCACTGCTTGCCTCTCCTCACTCTGGTCGAGTGAGGCACGCAGGGCTCAGCTCGACCAGCACGCAATGACTGGTGAAGCCAAGGTCCTGCGCCGACTGAGCAAGATCTCAGATGTTGCTTGGCACCTTCGAGGCGCCTATTTATCGAGGGCTAGGGCGGCTGTATATGGGCAACTCTGACCCGACGAACGGCCTGTCGGCTGACCACGTCAGGGCGCAAGCCGCTGCAATGAGCAGCAAGTCACCTGCGCACTCCTGGTCTGGAGTGTGAAGTCCCGTATGACGTTCTCTCCAGGGGAGACGTCGACGAGTGTAGCTGAACGTGCAACTCGTTCACTGGGCCAACACCCCCCGTCCGTGTGGATGGGAGGCGTTGGCTAGGGGTGTTCAGTCGGCCGCAGAGACGACGACGGGCGCGGTCGGGGGTACCGGTCACCCCCGGCGCGTTCAGTACGGCTGCACGATCATCTGCCGGTTGGCGAATAGGGCCGGTCGTGTCGGACTGGTACAGCGCCCGGAGGGTTTCCGAGGCGGTCGGCTCGTGCGGGTACGGCTGCGCCAGTCCGGCCACACCGCCGAACTCGCTTTCATCCATGCGGTCCATGAGCGAGGAGAGGTGGTCATCCGCCGAGCGGTAGGGGTTCACGACTTGCTCTCCACTGCGGGCCAGCGCTTGAGGTCGGCGGCCTGCTCATCGCCGTCCGCCGGCTCCCCCGCAGTCCGGTACGCCTGCCGGGCCCTCGCCTGCAAGATGGCGTCCTCCACCTCGGTGATCGTGCGATGAAATAGACCCAGCGCGGTCACGCGCCCCTCTTCGTCAGCCCTCTCGTGCGGCATTCTTCACTCCTTCGTCAGTCATGCGGTTTTCCCATTCCTTGTCCACCAGCCAGCGAACGGTTCCCGCCAAGGAATCGTCACGTCGAGCGGCAAGGCTTTTTGAACGGAACCGCTGCGACTCCGACTTCGAGACATTCAGCAGCACCGGGAACTCCGACAGCTTTCCCCGAGCGCCCATTAGCGCCCTTTCCAGTCCGCCAATACGTTTGTGGAACCATTTTCCGGCAAATCCGAGTGTTTGTCAGGTTTAATCGCCTAGCGTTCTGACGTGCCCACGCTGTACGGTGTCCGACTGTGACCATCACCGAAGAAGACCGCACGCACATCAACCAGATTTTTAGCCACCTGCGGACGGCCGAGCAATGGATGAACGAGGAACCGCTTCATGTTCAATCCGGCAGCTCGATGGCTACCGACAACGCACGAACCGACCCGCATCAACTCGGCCATGCGGTGCTCTTCACCCTGGGCGTCGCTGTAGACCACCTGCACTCAATGCGGATGGCGCTCACCGGTGCTGGTGACGGGAAGCTCGGGCTCCACACCTTCGCGCCGTTCACGCTAACCCGGGGCGCACTGGAGAACGCGTCAACGGCAGTGTGGCTACTGACGGGGGCCAGCCGGACCGAACGCTATACGCGGCTTCTACGACGCGAGTGGTGGAGCGTCAAGAACTTGGCTGAACTGCTCAAAGAAGCCGGCTACCCCGAAGAGCAAGGCATCCAGAGGCGGTTTGACCGCGTGACGGATATTGCGGACCGGCTGTACATTCCACGCACGGACCTCAATAAGAAGCCTTCGTACAGCGAGGTAGTAAAAGCAGCCGGGAAATGCGTCGACATGCAAGACGGTGAGAATAACTTGCTCTTCGTCTACTGGAAGCTATGCAGCGGAGTCGCTCACGGCGACAGCGGGGTACTCGGACTCTTGGAACATGAGGTCTTGGGAACTGCTGAACCTGGGGTATCGATCGTCAAGCTAACTGCCCCGTCGGCCCTGTTGGAGGCCGGCACGCGTGCTGCCGTGCTTCTCGTTGACCACGCGCGTCAACTCTACTCTCAGCGCGTAGTTAAGCACATCTAAGGAACATCACAAAACGCATTTCGTTGTATCTTGCGCTGTTGGGCGGTCGATCTAAAATCACCCTATGGAAGATGCAGCTGCATGGGTAGGCGTAGGCGCCTCCGTACTGATGTCCGCCGGAGCGCTGGTCGTGTCCGTTCGGTCCCTGAGGGAGTCGCGTCGGGCAGCGGATGCGTCCGAGCGCCAAGCCGCCGCAGCAGAGGAAGCCCTCGCTCCTCCACCCCCGTCTGTTAAGTGGCAGATCAGGCCAGGTCCGGGTCGGGACTCCTACGTCCTGAGGAACGTGGGTGACGCAACAGCGGCGGGCGTCGCCTTCGATCAAGCCTGTTCGAGCTGGACCATGAGCAAAGCACCTTCGAGCCTGGTCAGGCACTAACCTTCTGGGCGGCGGCGATGGGCGGCGACGACATGATGTCTGAACTGTGGCTCAAGTGGGAGGACCGCCCCGAGTGGGTCGCGGTACCGATGCCGTGATGACGCAGCGCCCGACGACTGGACACGTCCCTCCATACTGAGTCCCACCTCCCAGTAGACAGCAGCGCTACGCGGGAGGCGTTGGCCACACCCAACCCGGAATATGCTGCCTGGTGGCTCACGCAGCCTGCGAAGAACCGCTATGTGCTGCGGAACATCGGCACGAAGACCGCTCGCAACGTCGAGATCGACGAGTCTCGCATCAAGTGCGTATTGAGGGGCGACACACGGGCCGACGAAGTGCCTCCGCAAGCCTCGATAGAGCTGCTTCTGATCCCCATGTTCGGAGCACCAAAGCCAAACGAGATTTGGATGCGATGGGATGATCACCCCGAGTGGGCAGCAGTACCGCTCCCGTGAGTGCAGCGCCGTGACCAGAGCTGTCGTAGTGATGAACAGGGATTTACGGCAGCGGCAACCTGGTCCAGTCGCCACTGCCCCGCCACCGAACCTTGATCTCATAGATGTCTGGCAGTTCGTCGGCTGTGAAGATCCAGAAGCCGATCGCCTGGTTGGGCGGCAACTCCGGTACGGCCAGGGCTCCAGGCTCGACAGGAAACAGCCTCCCGTCCACGGCATCGACCTCAACCTCTAGCGCGGGCTCCGAGCCCACGTTGCGCAGCAGGAAAGTCGCCTCGCTCCTGCGGACTACCTTCCAGTCGACAGGCGGCGGTGATGGAGGGACGGCGGCCTCTGCTGCTGCCGCCTGCCGTTCTGCTGCGTCTGCCGATCGCTTCGAGGCATCCGCTGACAACTTCGAGTAGCGGGCGCTGACCACCGACACCACGAATGCTGCGAGGGCGATCCCCAGCGTCGCTATGTTCTCCCACGCCATGACTGGAAGCTACCGGCTCGGATCAACCCCGTCGACGCCGAGAGCCTCCGCAGCATTCTTGACCGAAACGGTTCAGATTGCCGCAGAGCCGGCCCGACGGTTCGGCCCCGTACCGACCCACACCACCCAACGTTGGGTGGCCTCTGTCGACGACCGGAGACGCTTCCCGCACTTGCTGGGGGCCGGACGGGTGGGTGGTTCCCTCGCTGTAGCCACGCCAGTCGAAGTCGCCCCTGTTCTTCTCCAGGAGTTGATCGCCACCTACGAAGCGACCCCACGCTCGCCGCTGAGCATGAGGGCCGCTCCGATGACGCCGTTCCCGTTCCCATCCCATACATATCCACCGTGGGAACGGTTTCGTTCCCCACGGGACGTAGGTTTTGCCCGTTCCCCGACGCCGTTCCCTGGGGAACGAGCTAACGTCCAGGCAGAATGCGACGCCGTTCCCGTGTCCCGGGACGGGGGTGGGAACGCCGTTCCCTGGACCCCGCCGGACCCCCACGCCGTTCCCTACCCCAGTTCGTCGACAGGTGTTCAGCTGCTCTCCTCGGCCCAGACGCGCCAGTCGTCGAGCACCCCGTGCAGCGCCGGAGTGAGCCAACCCGGCGCCGACCGCCGGAACACCCCCGGGTCCATCGCACCGGCGCCGGCCGGCACCGCGCCCAGCAGGTTCGGCACCAGGTCGGTGAGGTTCGTCCAGTGCACCAGCTCCGGCGACGCCGGCCAGGCGCCGATCACCACGCCGGCCGGCACCGCACGACGGTCCAGGGCCTCCAGGGTCAGCGCGGTGTGGTTGAGCGTGCCCAGCCCGGCGCGGGCGACCACCACCGCGGGCGCGCCGAGCGACACCGCCAGGTCGGCCATCGTCCACGGCTCGCCGGACGGCCGCAGTCCCATCGGCACCAGCAGGCCACCGGCCCCCTCGACCAGGACCAGGTCGTGCTTGTCCGCCTCCTCGCGGACGGCGTCCACCGCCGCGTACAGCTCCAGCGGCGGCAGGTCCGCGACCCGGGCCGCGGCGAGCGGGGCGAGCGGGTCCGGAAAGCTGGCCAGCGTGCGACCGGTCAGCGGAGCCGCCAGCCGATTGACCACGTCCACATCGCCCGGCTCACCGCCGGCCGTGCCGGTCTGACCCGGCTTGAGAACCGCCACCCGCAGACCGGCGGCCTGCGCCGCCGCCGCGATCGCCGCGGTGACCACCGTCTTGCCCACCTCGGTGTCGGTGCCGGTGACCAGCACCGACCCCTCCCACGCGCTCACGGCGCGCACTCCACGATGACGTCCAGGGCCCGCTCGAAATCCGCCCGGGGCACCCCCGCGCTGACGGTCAGGCGCAGCCGGGAGCGGCTGTCCGGGGTGGAGGGCGGCCGGAAGCAGCCCACCGCGACTCCCCGGTCCCGGCAGTCGGCGGCCCAGGCGGTCGCCGCCTCCGGGCCGGGCGCCGCCACCGAGATCACCGCCGCGTCCGGCGCGGAAACGGCCAGCCCGGCCGCGCCCAGTCGACCGATCGCCAGCGCCACCCGGTCGGCCACCTCGGCGCGGAGGTCGTCGCCGGCCCGGGCCAGCCGCAGCGCGGCGTGCACACCGGCCGCGACGGCCGGCGGCAGCGCGGTGTCGAAGATGAACGTACGGCCGGTCTCGACCAGGTGTCGGACGAACTCCGCCGGGCCGGCGACCACCCCACCCGCCCCGCCGAGCGCCTTGGAGAGGGTGGCGGTGATTACCACGTCCGGCTCGCCGGCCAACCCGGCGGCCGCGACCGCGCCGGCACCGGACGGACCGGTCACGCCGAGCGCGTGCGCGTCGTCGACCAGCAGCAGCGCGCCGTAGCGGCGGGCCACCGCGTGCAGGTCGGCCAGCGGCGCGAGGTCGCCGTCGACCGAGAAGACCGACTCGGTGACCACCACCGCCGGACGTCCCGGCGCCACCGCCAGCGCGGCGGCCACCGCCGTCACGTCGGCGTGCGCGCTGACCACCGTCTCCGCGCCGGAGATCCGGCAGCCGTCGATCAGCGACGCGTGGTTGTGCGCGTCCGAGACGAGCAGGGTCCGGGGCTGGACGAGGGCCCGCAGCGCGCCGAGGTTGGCCAGGTATCCGGAGGAGAAGACGAGAGCCCGGTCGGTGCCCAGCCACTGCGCCAGCTCGACCTCCAGGGCCTCGTGCGCGTCGGTCGAGCCGCGCACCAGCCGCGACCCGGTCGCCCCCAGCCCGTACGCCGACAGTGCCGCCGTGGCCGCGGCGGTGACCTCCGGGTGGGTGGCCAGTCCGAGGTAGTCGTTGCCGGCCAGGTCGGTCATCCGGTCGTCGGCGGGACGCGGGTGCAGCCGACGGGTCAGGCCGGCCTTAGCCCGCAACTGCGCGCGACGATCGAGCGCCGCCAGCCAGTCCGCCACCGTCACCCCTTCACCGCCGTCCGCGCCGGTCACGCCGACACCCGCCGGGCGAAATTACCACCCGCCGCCACCGACCCGACGAATCCACTCGGCAAGCGGGGGCCGACCGGCGGCGGATGTCGACGACGATCGGGATCCGAGGCGACCATCACCACGTACCGTCAATGGTCGGTCACCAGCGGTCGCCACCGGCGTGCGTCGATCTCCGCGGCGGAGATCGACCGGACGGCAGGTCGTACCCGGCTGGCCGGGGGCCTTGTAGGGTACGAGCCATGCCAGAGATCCTCGACCAGGCCCGCACCCAGGTCCTGGGTGACGGCGTCGGCCTCGACCAGGCCGGCGTCCTCGCCGTGCTGAACCTGCCCGACGAGCACCTGCCCGCCGCCCTCCAGCTCGCCCACGAGGTGCGGATGCGGTGGTGCGGCCCGGAGGTCGAGGTCGAGGGCATCGTCTCGCTGAAGACCGGCGGCTGCCCGGAGGACTGCCACTTCTGTTCGCAGTCGGGCCTGTTCACCTCCCCGGTGCGCTCGGTCTGGCTGGACATCCCGTCGCTTGTCGAGGCCGCGAAGCAGACCGCGCAGACCGGGGCGACCGAGTTCTGCATCGTGGCCGCCGTGCGCGGCCCGGACGACCGGCTGATGAAGCAGATGCGCGAGGGCGTCGCCGCCATCAAGGCCGAGGTCGACATCCAGGTCGCCGCGTCGCTGGGGATGCTCTCCCAGGAGCAGGTCGACGACCTGGTCGACATGGGTGTGCACCGCTACAACCACAACCTGGAGACCTGCCGGTCGTACTTCCCGAACGTGGTCACCACCCACTCGTGGGAGGAGCGGTGGGAGACGCTGCGCATGGTCCGCGACTCCGGCATGGAGGTGTGCTGCGGCGGCATCCTCGGCCTCGGCGAGACCGTCGAGCAGCGGGCGGAGTTCGCCGCGCAGCTCGCCGAGCTGGCCCCGCACGAGGTGCCGCTGAACTTCCTCAACCCGCGCCCCGGCACCCCGCTCGGTGACCGCCCGGTGGTCGAGGGCAAGGACGCGCTGCGGGCCATCGCCGCGTTCCGGCTGGCCATGCCGCGCACCATCCTGCGGTACGCGGGCGGCCGGGAGATCACCCTCGGTGACCTGGGCACCCGCGACGGTCTGCTCGGCGGCATCAACGCCGTGATCGTCGGCAACTACCTGACGACCCTGGGCCGGCCGGCGACCGCCGACCTCGACCTGCTCGACGAGCTGAAGATGCCGGTCAAGGCCCTCTCCGCGACCCTCTGAGCTGACCGGTGAGGACGACGTGACCGAGCTTGTGGCAGCGCAGCGTTGGTGTGACCGCTGCGGCGAGGACGCGTCGGCCGCCGGGCACGAGTCGTGCGCGGCGGCCCGGACGCTGGAGCCGCCGCGCTACTGCCCGCGCTGCCGACGCCGGATGAAGGTGCAGGTGCTGCCGGTCGGCTGGTCGGCGGTCTGCGTCGAGCACGGCGAGAGCCGAGGCTGAGCCGATGCTGCGCGGGCGTGCGGTGACCCTCCGACCGGCGACGGTCGCGGACGTGCCGGCCCTCGCGGCCATCCGGGCCGACCCGGAGGTACGCCGGTGGTGGCGCGGCGGCGACGACCTGGCCGCGTCCGTCCAGGCCGACCTGAACGACGACGACCTCGCCCTGTACGCCATCGAGCACGACGGCCGGGTGATCGGCGCGATCCAGTGGTACGCCGAACCGGACCCGGACTACCGGCACGCCAGCCTGGACATCTTCCTCGACCCTGCGGTGCGCGGCGAGGGCCTGGGCGGGGACGCCATCCGCACCCTGGCCCGGCACCTGATCGACGAGTACGGCCACCACCGGTTCACCATCGACCCGGCCGCGGCGAACAGCGCGGCCATCCGGGCGTACGCGAAGGTGGGCTTCCGGCCGGTGGGCATCATGCGCCGCTACGAGCGGGGCGAGGACGGGCGCTGGCACAATGCCCTGCTCATGGACCTGCTCGCGGAGGAGCTGGCCGACTGAACCGGGCGGGCGTGCCCGGCACCCACGGTGCCGGGCACGCCCCGGTTCTGCGCGAACGGATGTGCGCCTAGCGCTGGAGAGTCAGTACACCCGGCCGCCACGGCAGCAGGTTGTAGTCGCCTCCCGCACTGGGGTTCTTGCCCTGGTACAGGAACTGCAGGTTGCAGGCGTCGACGGTCTTGGTCTGGTCGGGGTTGGTGCGGACCAGGTCACCGTGGCTGATGTCGTTGGTCCACGTCGCGCCGCTGTTGGCCTTGCCGGCGAAGGGGTTGCTCTCGCTGGCGGCCTGCGGGGTCCACGAGCCGCTCAGGCTGGTGGACGTGAACGACCGGAAGTAGCGTCCCTGGCTCCCGATCGCCTCGACGATCATGAGGTACTGGTTCTGGCCCTGCACCTTGTAGACCTCGACCGCCTCGAACAGATTGTTCGTCGAGTCGGTCATGATCGTCGTGTAGGTCGAGCCGAAGCTGCCCGGGAAGTTCCCCAGCGGCATGCTCGACCGGTAGATCTTGCCGTTGTCCCCGGCGAAGAACAGGTACATGTTCTGGTCGTCGCCGATGAGGGTCTGGTCGATCACCCCGTAAGGCGCGTCCGAGAGGGTGGCGGTGGACAGCGTCTGTGCCGAGGACCAGCCGTTGGCGTTCGTCGGGTCGCTCGACGTCTTGTAGCTGAACGAGGTCGGTCCCCACTGGTACGCCAGCACCCAGATGTTCTTCGGGGCGAAGTACAGCAGCGTGGGCGCCACCGTGCCCTGGCTCATTCCGGTCTGGCTGGCCGAGGCCATGTCGGACCAGTTGGTGAACGTGCTGAAGTTCATCGAGCCGTACTGGCCGCTGCTGTTGACGTTCGACCCGTAGACCAGGTGCTTGCCGTTGTAGACCACGTTGGTGAAGTCCTTGAGCGAGACCCAGCCGTTCTGCGGGTTCGTCAGCGCGCCGGTCGACGACCAGCGGTAGGTCGACGGAAGCGCGCAGCCGCTCGGCGGACTCGTGGTGGGCGGCGTCGTGGTCGGCGGTGCCGTGGTGGGCGGCGCCGACGTCGGCGTGGTGCCGCCGAAGTCGGTCCGCCACTGCTGGTTGGTCTGCCCGTGGCAGTCGTACAGCTGGATCTGCTGGCCGTTGCCGGTGCCCCAGACGTCCAGGCACCGGCCGGACTGCACACCGGTGATGGTGCCGTTGGAGTTGATGTTCCACTGCTGGTTCGCGCCGCTGTTGCAGTCCCAGATGATGATTCCGGTGCCGTTGGCGGTGGCCGCGCCGTTCGCGTCGAGGCACTTGCTGCCGTAGACCCGCAACTGCTTGCCGGAGGTGTACGTCCACTGCTGGTTCGACTGACCGTTGCAGTCGTAGAGCTGGACGCGGGTGCCGTTGGTCTGCGTGGCGTTGGGCACGTCGATGCACCGGCCCGACTGCACCCCGACGATCCGGCCGGCGCCGCCGCTCGGCGGCGGGCTCGTGGTCGGGCTCACCGTCGGGCTCACGGTCGGACTCACCGTCGGGCTCACGGTCGGCCCCGAGGTCGGGGGGGCCGCGTTGAGCGCGTTGAGGACGGAGTTGTAGGCGGCCTTCTTGTTGCCGCCGCCGTCGAAGAGCAGCGGGCTCTCGTTCGAGCGCCAGGAGTCGCTGTCGCGTACGCCCCAGACGGTGATGCCGATGCAGCGGGGAACGTTCAGGCACGCCTGGGTCAACCCGGCGTACTGGGTGGTGGAGGAGTTGGTGACGTCGACCTCGGTCAGCGCCACGTCCACGCCGAGCGCGGCGAAGCTGGACAGCGTGGTCTGGAAGTTGCTCGGCAGCGAGCTGCCGCCGGTGAAGTGGGTCTGCAAACCGACGCAGTCGATCGGCACGCCACGGGACTTGAAGTCCTGGATCATGCGGTAGACGCCCTGCGTCTTGCCGTACGACCAGTTCTCGATGTTGTAGTCGTTGTAGCAGAGCTTGACCGACGGGTCGGCCGCCCGCGCGGTGCGGAACGCCACCTCGATCCAGTCGTTGCCGGTGCCCTGGAGGTTGGAGTTGCGACGGCTGCCGTCCTCGTTGAAGGCCTCGTTGACCACGTCCCAGGCGGCGAGCTTGCCCCGGTAGTGGCCCATCACGCCGTTGATGTGGTCGATCATCGCCTGACGCAGGCTGCTGCCGCTCAGGCTCTGCATCCACCCCGGCTGTTGCGCGTGCCAGGCCAGGGTGTGCCCACGGACCTTCAGGCCACGCTGGGTCGCCCAGTTGTAGATCTGGTCACCGGAGTTGAAGTTGAACTGGCCCCGCTGGGGCTCCGTCGCGTCCGGCTTCATCTCGTTCTCGGCCGTGATCATGTTGAACTCACGTGCCGCGATCGTGCTGTACGTCGAGTCGCCGAGCCGGCCCGCCGCGATGGCGGTGCCGAAGTACCGGCCCGACTGCGCGGCGGCCGCGCCGAGCGTGGTCGCGGCGGCGTTCGCCGAGGGCATCATCACCGCGACGGCGGCGACAGTCACGACGCTGAACGCGCCGGCGAGCAGCGCTCGGACGGCGGGTGATCGCCGTCGCCGAGTCCCGCCGCGATGAACGGATGGGCTCATTGCCATCTCGGCCTCCTTACTGGCCAACACCCGGGCCGCCGAGGGGGCACGGCCGGACGTCTTCGATTGGGGTATCAAACTCGATCGATGCTAACCACGCGTCGGTCCAGACAATCGAGTTTTCGGAAATGTTTCGGAAATGTTTTGGCCTTGCGCGCGCGGCGTGGCCGGTCGCCCGGGTGCGGTACCGGCCACGCCGCGTCGATGAGTCAGGAGACCGTGCAGGCGGCGCCGTTCAGGGTGAAGGCGGTCGGCCTGGTGGTGCTGCCGGTGTGGGTGCCGTTGAAGCCGAAGCTCGTCGACGCACCCGGCGCCAGTGTCCCGTTGTAGGACAGGTTCGACGCGGTCACCGCGGTGCCGGTCTGGGTCACGGTCGCCGACCAGGCCTGCCCGACCTTCTGCCCGCTGCTTCCGAACGTGAACGCGAGCGTCCAGCCGTTGATCGCCGTGGTGCCGGTGTTGGCGATCGTGATGTTCGCGGTGAACCCGGTGTCCCAGCTGTTCGACGTCCAGGTCACCGCGCAGCCGCCGCCGGCAGGCGGGGCCGTGGTGGTGACCGTGACGCCGGGCGACGCGGCCGAAACGTTTCCGGCCGCGTCCACCGCCACCACCGTGAACGTGTACGTGGTGGAGGCGGTCAGCCCGGTCACCGCCAGCGTGGTGCCGGTGGCCGAGCCGACCAGAACGTTCCCGCCCCGGTAGACGCGGTAGGCGGTGACGCCCACCGCGTCGGTGGACGGGCCCCAGGTCAGGGTCAGGCCGGTCGGGCCGATCGCGGAGGCGGTGGGCGTACCGGGTGCGGTCGGCGCTGTGGTGTCCGACGCCGGGCCGGCCGGCGTGGTGACGGTGAGCGCGGCCGATGCCGCCGAGCGGTTGCCGGCGCCGTCGAGCGCCCGCACGGTGAACTGGTACGTCCGCTCGGGCGCCAGCCCGGTCACGGCCAGGGTGGCCCCCGTCGAGGCGGTGACGACCGGGTCGGCGCCGGCCGAGGTACGGGTCACCTCGTAGCCGGCCAACCCGCTGCCGCCGGTGTCGGTGGACGCGGCCCAGGTCAGCGTGAGCCCGCTGGACGTGACGGCGGACGCGACGGGCGTGCCGGGCACTGTGGGCGCGGTGGTGTCCGGGGTGGCCGGTCCGGGCTCCTCGCCCCAGACCCGCACCCCGCCGGAGTAGAGCGGAACCTTGCGGTTGGGCCCGGCGGTCACCTGGTACGACGGGTCGTTGGTCGGGTCCCAGGTGCCACCCTCCGGCACGCCGATCTTGAACTGGACCTCCATCCGGTGCTGCGACTGCCCGGCCGGGGCGATGGTGTAGCCGGTGCAGTCCACCTCGACGTACCAGATGTCGCCGCTGAACTGCTTGGCCGTGGTCGGCGACGGGCAGCCCTGGGTGTAGCCGGAGGTGACCTGGACCGGACCGGTGCCGTCGGGCCGGAAGTAGTACCGGAACTTGCCGGTGGTCAGGGCCCGGGCCGGGAACGCCGACTTGTTGTAGATGATCGCCTTGAGCCCGGTGGCCCGGGGTTCGGCCTGCATCACCGTGGTCTCCACGGTCAGCTCGTCCATGTCGGGCGTCTCGGCGACCGGAAAGTTGGCCAGCGCCGTGCCGCCGTACTCGGAGGTCAGCCGGACCAGCGCCGAGGTGAAGCCGGCGTTGTAGTCGGTGGCGACCTCGTTCATCACGTAGTCGGACCGGCTGTCGGTGTACGCGTCGTTGGCCGAGGACGGGCCGCCGACCAGCGCGCCGTAGAGGGTGTGCCGGGTCTCGACGGGCACCGTCTGGCTGTCCCACCAGGACCCGTGCGCGGTGCGGTGGTGCGGGTTCTTCGGTGCGTTGGCCCCGAACCCGATGACGTAGCTGGAGTTGCGCGGGTTGTCGCCGAGCGCGTAGTTGATCTGCCGGACGGCGAAGTCGTGGTAGCGCGCCTTGCGGGTCGTGTCGGTGGTCTTGTCGCTGTAGACCAGCGCGGCGAAGGAGGTGTTGGCCGCGTAGCGCAGCGCGCCCCAGGAGTCGAGCACCGCCATCCCACCGGGCGAGTACGGCACCCGCTGCCCGTTCACCCCGACGGTCCAGTAGTCCAGCCAACGGTTGGCGTCGTCGACGTACTTCTGCTTGCCGGTCAGGTTGGCCAGCAGCACGTACGCGCCGAACTGCTTGTTGTCCCAGGCAATGGTCCACTTGTAGGAGCGGGTGGTGGACTGCGGCTCGGTGCCGAGCTTGTCGTACTCACTCTCGGCCTTGGTCAGGTAGCTGGCGTCGCCGGTGGCCCGGTAGAGCCAGATCGCGCCCCAGACCAACTCGTCCTGGTAGCCGCTCCACGACTTGTAGAAGGAGGCCGCGTCGGTGATGCACTCGCTGTAGGACTTCCGCACCGTGTCGGCGAACGTGTAGAGCTGCCGGGCGTGGGTGAGCAGCTTGTCCGCGTAGGTCGCGTCGGTGGGCCGGAACACCATCGAGGAGGCGGCCATCGCGGCCGCCGTCTCGCCGGCGAGGTCCGCGCCGCCACAGCTCGCATCGATCTTGTACGCGGGCCGCGCCATCGGCAGCACCTCGGCCGGGCCCCACCACTTGTGGTCGTCGTCGCCCTTGCCGACCTGTCCATAAAGAACGTTGGCCGACGGGTGCGCCTTGATGAAGTAGTCGTTGACGAAGCGCAGGTTGTTGAGCAGGTGCGGCAGTTGACCGGAGGCCGTGTAGCCGCTGCGGTACTCCACCGCGCCCCACGCCAGCATGGTGGCGCTGAACGCCATCGGGAAGCCGAACTTGACGTGGTCGCCGGCGTCGTACCAGCCGCCGGTGAGGTCCAGCCCGGCGGCGGCGCCGTCGGTGAGCGCGGAGTCGCCGCGCCAGGAGACCCGGTTCCAGTCCGGCAGCTTGCCCGACTGCTGCGCTTCGTAGAAGAACAGCGACTTCTGCAATGCCTCGGCGTAGTTGAAGGCCGGCGCGGCGGACGCGGGCCCGGCCGGCGGCGCGGTGACCGCGAGGGACAGCCCGGTGAGCAGGGCGACGCCGGCGGCCAGCAACCGCCGGGGCCAGGGCTGGTCGGCGACCGGCGACCGGCCGGGGTGGCCGGTGGACGGCCGGGTCAGGTGGCGCATGAAGGGCTCCTGTCGGAGGCGCCGCCGGCGGTCGCACCGACGCGGGACGGCGTGGGGGCGGCACGGCCACCGGCGACAGCGGGGTGGCGGTGTGACCACGGGGAGGCATGGAAGCGCTCCCATGGATAATCGACAATGTAATGGGCGGGCCGTCGGTTGGGAAGCCTGCCGGCCGGAGCCGAGCCGCGGGGGCCACTTCCGTACTCGCGGGTAACCACTGCGGACCATCTCACACCATCGATGCATTTCGATTAATGCTTGATGTTTTCGCAGCTCACGGCGTGCGCTTCTGGAAAGATCCTCGCACCGCTCGGACGCGTCGGCGGCCAGCCAGACAAGCGTACGGTTGCTGACCCACTACCGGGCGCGAGACAGTACCGATCATCAGCGGTGCCGTCGACGCCGCCGCTCCCCGGTCAACCCTGAGGAGAACGCGATGGCACTACGACTCGCTGACGGCACCGCCTGGTCCGACGCCCTCGCCCGGGCGGTCGCCGCCACGCCGGAGGCGTTCGGCGTTGAGGTAACCGGCGTCACCACGCTGCACAACCTCATCGAAGGTGACTGGCGGGCGGTCGGCCACCCGGCGCCGGTCCGCACTCCGGTCGACAACAGCGTCGTCATCAACCTGTCCCGACTCGACGCCGACACCGCCCGCGCCGCGGTCGCGCACGCCGCCGCCGCGCACCGGGCCTGGGCGCGTACCCCGCTGGGCGATCGCAAGGCCCGGGTCTGCGACGCCGTGGACGCCCTCACCGCCCACCGTGACCTGCTCGCGCTCCTGCTCGTCTGGGAGATCGGCAAGCCGTGGCGGCTGGCCTGCGCCGACGTGGACCGGGCGCTCGACGGCGTCCGCTGGTACGTGGGCGAGATCGACCGGATGCTCGCCGACGGCCGCGAGCCACTGGACGGTCCCGTCAGCAACATCGCTTCCTGGAACTACCCGATGAGCGTCCTCGTGCACGCCGAGCTGGTCCAACTGCTGGCCGGCAACGCGGTCATCGCCAAGACCCCGTCCCAGGGCGGTGCGGTCTGCCTGACCGTCGCGCACGCGCTGATGCGTCGCGCCGGCCTGCCCGCCACCCTCGTCTCCGGCGGCGGCGAGGAACTGTCCGAGGTGCTCGTCCGGGCGCCCGAGATCGGCGCGGTGGCGTTCGTCGGCGGCCGCTCCAACGGCGGCAAGGTGGCCGCCGCGCTGCTCGACAGCGAGAAGCGGCACTTCATCGAGCAGGAGGGCCTCAACGCCTGGGGCATCTGGAACTTCTCCCAGTGGGACCTGCTCGCCGCGCACCTGAAGAAGGGCTTCGAGTACGGCAAGCAGCGCTGCACCGCGTACCCCCGGTTCGTGGTGCAGCGCGACCTGGTCGACGAGTTCCTCGACATGTACCTGCCGGTCGTGCGTTCGGTCCGGTTCGGTCACCCGCTGGCCGTCGGGGACGACTGGACGGCCGGTGACCCGCTGCCCGAGCTGGACTTCGGGCCGCTGATCAGCGCCGCCAAGGCCGACGAGCTGCACCGCAAGGTCGACGAGGCGGTTCGCGGCGGCGCGGTGCCGCTGCACCGGGGCAAGCTGACCGGAGCGCCGTTCCTACCCGGGCAGGACACCTCGGCGTACGTGGCGCCGTCGGTGCTGCTCGCCCCGCCCGGCCGCTCCCGGTTGATGCACGCCGAGCCGTTCGGCCCGGTCGACACGATCGTCGTGGTGGACACCACCGACGAGCTGCTGGCCGCCATGAACGCCTCCAACGGCGCGCTCGTCGCGTCGCTGGCCTGCGACGACACCGACGAGGCCGGCAAGCTCGCGGTGGACCTCCAGGCGTTCAAGGTGGGCATCAACAAGCCGCGCTCGCGCGGCGACCGGGACGAGCCGTTCGGCGGCCGGGGCGCGTCCTGGAAAGGCGCGTTCGTGGGCGGCGACCTGCTGGTGCAGGCGGTCACCGTGGGCGGCGAGGGCCGCCTCTACGGCAACTTCCCCGACTACAACAGCTACCCCGCCACCTGACCGCCGTACCGGGAACGGCCCCTCGTCGACGCCTCGTGCGGGGCGAGGGGCCATTCTCCACGGCGGGTGACCAGGGCTCGTCCCTACGCGCCCGACGGGACGGACATGCCCTTGCGATCCGCGGCGAGCGGAACGGTGAGGGTGAGCAGGGTGCCGTCGCGCTCCGTTGAGCTGGACCGGTTCAGCCGGCGCAGCGTCCGCAGCATCGGCGCGTTGTCCATCTGCACGTGCAGCACCAGGGCCGCGTAGCCGGCGTCGTCGGCGTGCCGGACCAGCCGGCGCAGCAGCGCCGAGCCCAGGCCGCGGCGCTGCCAGTCGTCGCGCACCAGCAACGCCACCTCGGCCTCGTCGCCCTCGCCGACCAGGTTCGCCATCGCGACCAGCGCGCCGTCCCCGTCGGTGGTCGTGGCGACCAGGGTGAGCCCTCGGCTCGGCTCCAGCAGGCGGCGCAGCCGGGCCGGCTGCGGCAGTGCCGCACCACCCAGGTAGCGCCGCTGCCGGCTGCGCGGCGAGCAGCCCTCGTGCAGCTCCAGGACGCTCGGCAGGTCATCGACGCAGGCGGGACGCGCGATCAGCTCGGCCCCGTCGGGCAGCACCAGGGTGACCTGTTCGGCGGCCCGACGGGTCACGGTGGCGGCCACCTCGACCAGGGCCTGTGCCCGGGCGTACTCCGCCGGGGTGAAGGCGGGCGCGGCCCGGCGCAACGCGAACGAGCCGCCCGCCGGGTCGGCCAGCAGCATGGTGGTGGCGGTGCTGCCCCGGTCCACGGCGGTCGACGCCGGCCGCCAGCTGACCGAGTCCGCGCCGAGCAGGGTCCGCAGCGCCTCACCCGCCGCGTCCGGGTCACGCACCAGCCGGTTGGCCAGCCCGAGGACCCGGGTCGGCTGATCGGCCAGGCCGCGCGCCTCGCTGCGGGCCACCCAGCAGTTCCGCCCACGACCCCGCTCGACGGCCGCGACCAACTCGGCCTCGTCGAGCGCGTCCGGAGCGTCGACCAGGAAGTCGTCCACCGCGCCCTGCTCGGTGGGCTGCACCTGCACGGTGAGGATGTTGACCCCACGCAGCGCGAGGCTCGCCGTGAGAACCGACAGGTAACCCGGCCGGTCGTCCACGGTGGCCCGGATCCGCCACAACGTCATGGTTGGCTCCCTTCCCCACGTCAGAGCCTCGCCCCCGGCTGTTGCGGCCCGGTTGCCCGGCCGTGTCGGCCCGGGAACTCCCGGGGCCGCTCAGGGGCCGGCGACGACCGGTGGTGCGCCGACCAGGTCCAGTCGGTCGCCGAGAATCACCGCGCTGGCGCGGACGAGCTGGGTGAGCCGGTCGACCTCCGTGCTGTGGAAACCCGCAGCGCTGAGGGTGTCGCTGTGCTCGCGGGCCACCACCAGCACCAGGCCGGCCCGACCGAACGGGGCGATCGCGTGGTGGGTGCCGTCGGGCGTGGTCATCGAGCGGCCGCGTAGCGGGGTCACCTCGGGCAACCGCAGGGGTACGGGAGCACGCCAGCTCGCGTGGCCCACGGTGGCGCCACCGCCCCCGGTGCGCGACGCCCAGTCCACCGGAACCACCGCGGCGACCGCCCAGTCGGCCGCCAGCAGCCCCGGCACCGCGTCGACCAGGGTCGCCAGCCCGTCGGCCGGGTTGGCCGCGACCTGCGCCAGCAGCTCCGCGTCCTGGCCGGTGGTGGTGGGCGCGCCGATCGCCCGCCACACGCCGTCCACCCGTACGCCCGGAATCGCCGCGAGGCCGGCCAGCAGACGCTCGACCCGAGCGGCGCCCGGCCACACCACAGTGAAGTCGTCCACCGCGCGCCCGCCGAGACGTTCGAGGACCACCACCTGGACGATGTCCGCGCCGGAGACACCCAACGTGCGGGCGACCTGGCCGAGGGTGCCCGGACGGTCCGGCAGGGTGACCCGAACTCGCAGCAACATGTCTGTCCCTCCGCTCGGCGGGCCGGCGACGGCCGGCAGGCTGCTCACAGCCTGAATGTTGACCATTTCGTCCCTGTTGCAGAGGCATGTCCCGAGGGGAAAATCTGACCTTGACAACGTGAGCGGGCTGCCATGAACTAGTCGGATGACCGATCCGGCCGTCAACGCGCTCCGGCCGGGCGTTGTTCCGGCGTCCCCCGCCGGGCTGGACCTCGATCGACTCGCCGGCTATCTGGCGGCGCACCGACCCGAGCTGGCCGTGGGACGGGCGCGGGCCGACCTGATCGCGGGCGGCAAGTCCAACCTCACCTACCTGCTGCGCCTCGGCGACCGGGAGGTCGTGCTGCGCCGGCCGCCGCTGGGGCACGTGCTGGCGACAGCCCACGACATGGCCCGCGAGTTCCGGGTCATCTCGGCGCTGGCGCCGACCGAGGTGCCGGTGCCGGGCGCGCTGCTGCTCTGCACCGACCCCGAGGTGATCGGCGCCCCGTTCTACCTGATGGAGCGGATGCCCGGCGAGGTGTTCCGCACCCGCGCGCAGACCGACCCGCTCGGCGACGAACGACGACGGGCGCTCGCCATGGCGATGATGGACACTCTCGCCGCGCTGCACACCGTCGAACCGGCCGCCGTCGGGTTGAGCGACTTCGGCCGCCCCGAGGGCTACCTGGCCCGGCAGGTCCGCCGCTGGGCCGGGCAGCTCGACCGCTCGCGCAGCCGCGACCTGCCCGGCATCGACGAGCTGCGTGACCTGCTGGCCGCGACCGCCCCGGAGGGCGCGAACGCCGGCCGGATCGTGCACGGCGACTACCGGCTGGACAACCTTCTCGCCTCGGCCGACCCGGTGGCCGTGCACGCCGTCCTGGACTGGGAGATGGCCACCCTCGGCGACCCCCTCGCCGACCTGGGGCTGCTCCTGACGTACTGGGATGTCCTCGGCGGCAGCGAGACGGCCGAGGGCAACCCGGTGGCCGACGGGCTCGGGCCGCGCGCCGGCTTCCCCACCGGCGCCGAGCTGATCGACCGGTACGCCGGGCGCAGCGACGTGGACGTCGGGCCGCTGCACTGGCACGTGGCGCTGGGCTGTTTCAAGCTCGCGGTGATCTGCGAGGGCATCCACTACCGCCACACGCTCGGGCAGACGCTCGGCGAGGGCTTCGACCGGATCGGCGAGATGGTGGCACCGCTGGTCGCGCACGGGCTGACCGCCGCCAGGGAGCGGTGATGGACTTCTCGTACGACGCCCGGACCGAGGAGCTGCGCGACGAGCTGACCCGGTTCCTCACCGAACACGTCTACCCGGCCGAGGCGGTGCACGCCGAGCAGGTCGCGGCCGGTGACCCGTGGTCGCGTACCCCCGTGCTGGCCGAGCTCAAGGCCGAGGCCCGCAAGCGCGGCCTGTGGAACCTGTTCCTGCCCGACCCGCGCTACGGCGCCGGCCTGACCAACCTGCAGTACGCGCCGCTCGCCGAGCTGACCGGGCGCAGCCCGCACCTGGCGCCGGAGGCGGTCAACTGCGCGGCGCCGGACACCGGCAACATGGAGCTGCTGGCCGAGTTCGGCTCGGAGGCGCAGCAGCAGCGCTGGCTGATGCCGCTGCTGGAGGGCGAGATCCGCTCCGCGTTCTGCATGACCGAGCCGGACGTGGCGTCCTCGGACGCCACCAACATCGCCACCCGGATCGTCCGCGACGGCGACGAGTACGTCATCAACGGCCGCAAGTGGTGGTCGTCGGGCGCGATGGACCCGAGCTGCGAGATCTTCATCGTGATGGGCAAGACCGATCCCGACGCCGATCGGCACCGCCAGCAGAGCATGGTGCTGGTCCCCCGGGACACCCCCGGGGTGCACGTCCGCCGGGGCATGACCGTCTTCGGCTACACCGACGGCTCACACGGCGGGCACGCCGAGATCGACTTCACCGACGTCCGGGTGCCGGCGGAGAACCTGATCGGCGCCGAGGGCAGCGGCTTCGCCATCGCCCAGGCGCGACTGGGCCCGGGCCGGATCCACCACTGCATGCGATTGATCGGAATGGCTGAGCGGGCATTGGAGCTGCTCTGCAAGCGGGCGCTCGAGCGGGTCGCGTTCGGCCGGCCGCTCGCCGAGCAGGGCGTGGTCCGGGAGTGGATCGCCGAGTCCCGGGTGCGCATCGAGCAGGCCCGCCTGCTGGTGCTCAAGACGGCCTGGTTGATGGACACCGTCGGCAACAAGGGCGCCCACACCGAGATCCAGGCCATCAAGATCGGCACGCCGGCGATGGCGGAGTGGGTGATCGACAAGGCCATCCAGGGGTACGGCGGCGCCGGCGTCAGCCAGGACACCCCGCTGGCCGCCCTCTGGGCGCAGACCCGCACCCTGCGCCTCGCCGACGGCCCCGACGAGGTGCACCGCAACTCCCTCGCCAAGCGCGAACTCCGCCGCTGGGCCTGACCCCCGCCGCTCAGGCGGAGGCTCGGTGCACCAGTTGGGTGTCCAGGAGGATGTGCGGGGCGGGTAGGTCGTCACCGCGGATGCGGGCCACCAGCAGGCGGGCCATCTGTCGGCCCATCTCCTCCACCGGCTGGAAGACCGTGGTCAGCGGCGGCTCCGCCTGTTGGGCGATCGTCGCGTCGTCGAAGCCGATCACCGCGACGTCCTCGGGGACACGCCGGCCGGCCTCGCGCAGGGTACGCAGCGCACCGAACGCCATCAGGTCGGACGCCACGAAGACCGCGTCCAGATCCGGGCAGGAGTCCAGTAGCCGGCGCATGGCGGCCGCGCCGCTGCCCTCGCTGAAGTCGCCGTACGCGATCAGGTCGGGGTTGACGCCGCCCCCGGTGGCCTTGACCGCCTCGGTGTAGCCGGCCAGGCGGGCCAGGCCCGCGCCCATGTCCTGCGGGCCGGCGATGGTGCCGATGCGTCGACGCCCCTGCCCGGTCAGGTATTCCACCGCCTGTCGGGCCCCGCCAACGTTGTCCACGTCGACGAACCAGGCCGGCTGGGCGCCGGGTTGCAGCATCCGGGCGGGCCGACCGCCGAGCACGGCGGGCAGGCCGCGCTCCTCCAGCAGGGTCGGCAGCGGGTCGGAGTCGTGCAACGACAGCAGCAGTACGCCGTCGACGTGCTGGTTGGTCAGGTGGTGCTCGACCCGCTCCCGCTCGACCGGCGACTGGGCCATGGCCAGCCAGAGCTGCATCGGTGTCTCGAGCAGCGCGGAGCTGATGCCCCGCACGATCGAGGCGAAGAACGGCTCGGTGAAGACCCGCTCGCCGGACTCGGACACCACCAGGGCGACGGAGTCGGTGCGCTGGGTGACGAGCGCGCGGGCCGCGCGGTTCGGCACGTACCCCAGGTCGGCGATGGCCTGCTGGACCGCGGCCCGGGCCTCCGGGCTGACCTGGGGCGAGCCGTTGACCACGCGGGAGACCGTGCCTCGACCCACGCCGGCGCGCGCCGCGACCGCGTCGAGGGTCGGGCGCCCGAGCGACCGGGTGCGCTGCGTTGTCATCGTCTGCTCCTCCGACGGCGGGCGGGCCCGGCGCCACCCGAGAAAGGTGGACGCCGGGACCGCCCTGATGGCTGGCCCGAGCCTATTGTGCGGCCAGACCGTTGCGTCGGATCACCGAGGCGTACCACCTGGCGCTGGACTTGGGGATGCGAAGCTGGCTGTCGTAGTCGACGTGGATCATGCCGAAGCGCTTCGTGTAACCCCAGGCCCACTCGAAATTATCCATCAGTGACCAGGCAAAGTATCCCCGCAGGGGCACGCCCGCGTTGATCGCCTCGTGGCAGGCGCGCAGGTGGGCGTCGAAGTAGGCCAGCCGGTCTGGGTCGTCGACCTGCCCGTCGACGACCGCGTCGACGAACGCGGAGCCGTTCTCGGTGACGTACAGGGGCAGGTCGGTGTACTCCTCGTGCACCCGCCGCAGCGTCTCGACCAGGCCCGGGGCGTCGATCTCCCAGTCCATGTCGGTGACCGGGACGCCCCGGGTGACGAAGCGGACGTCCTCGCTGCCCGGCCAGCAGGACGGTTCCCGCCAGTACGGCTCGGGCTCGGCGCCCTCGACCGGCGCGGCGACCACGTGCCGGCTGTAGTAGTTGATCCCGACCAGGTCCAGCGGCGTGGCGATGGTCGCCAGGTCGCCGTCGCGGACGTGGTCGAAGTCGGTCACCGTGCGCAGGTCGGCCACCAGGTCCGCCGGGTACGACCCGCGCAGCAGCGGGTCGAGGAAGAAGCGGTTGGCCAGCCCGTCGATCCGCCGGGCCGCGTCGATGTCGGCGGGGGTGTCGCTGGCCGGGTCGACCGGGTACAGGTTGACGGTCACGCCCACCTCGGCGGTGGGTCGCGCGGCCCGCAGCGCCTGCACGGCCAGGCCGTGCCCGAGCATCAGGTGGTGCCCGGCGCGGACCGCGTCCGCGCCGTTCGACCGGCCCGGGGCGTGCACTCCGGAGCCGTACCCGAGGAACGCCGAGCACCAGGGCTCGTTCAGCGTCGTCCAGTAGCGCACCCGGTCGCCGAGCGCGTCGGCGACGAGCGTGGTGTAGTCGGCGAAGCGCGCCGCGGTGTCCCGCGACGGCCAGCCGCCGGCGTCCTCCAACTCCTGCGGCAGGTCCCAGTGGTAGAGGGTGAGCCACGGCTCGATGTCGTGGGCCAGCAGATCGTCGACCAGCCGACGGTAGAAGTCCAGACCCTGTGGGTTGGCCGCGCCCGAGCCGCCGGGCTGCACCCGGGGCCAGGAGACCGAGAAACGGTACGACTTCAGGCCCAGCTCGGCCATCAGGGCGACGTCGTCACGGACCCGGTGGTAGTGGTCGCAGGCCACGTCACCGGTGTGTCCGTTGACCACCAGGCCCTCGGTGTGGCTGAAGGTGTCCCAGATCGACGGGGTGCGGCCGCCCTCGGCCGCCGCCCCCTCGATCTGGTACGCCGCGGTCGCGGCGCCCCACAGGAAGCCGGGTGGGAAGGTCAGCCCGGGGCGCTCGTCGAGGACGTCGACGGCGGGTGGGCTGGCGGGGTTGCTCACGACTTGACGGCACCTTCCATGATCCCGCCAATGATCTGGCGGCCGAACAGAACGAACACGATAAACAACGGAAGGGTCGCGATGAGCGTACCCGCGAAGATCTGAGAATTGTCCGCGAAGTACGCGGTGTTCAGACTGCGCAGTGAGATCTGCACGGTCGGATTGGCCGGGTCGGCGAGCACCACGAATGGCCAGAAGAACTGGTTCCACTGCTCCATGAAGGTGAGCAGCCCGAGCACGGCCGCGGCGGGTCGCAGCGCCGGCACCACCACGTGCCAGTAGACCCGCCAGGTGGAGCAGCCGTCGACCCGGGCCGCCTCGATCAGCTCGTTGGGCACCGCCTGCTCGGCGTACTGGCGCATCATGAAGATGCCGAAACCGCCGATCAGGAACGGCACGGTCACCGACGGCATGGTGTTCAGCCATTCCAGTTTCGCCATCAGGATGTACAGCGGCAGCACGCCGAGCTGGATGGGAATCATCATTGAGGCCAGGATGATCAGCAACAGCGCGTTCTTGCCGCGGAAGCGCAGTTTCGCGAACGCGAATCCGGCGAGCGAGCCGAAGAACACGGTCGCCACCGTGATCGTGCCCGACACCAGGAACGAGTTCATCAGGCCCTTGACGATGTTCGCGTCGCCGTTGTCGAGCACCCGCTGGATGTTCTCGCCCAGCTTGCCGCCGGGCAGGAAGGGCGGCGGCCAGGAGTTCGCGGCGTCGCTGGTCCGCGAGGCGATGACGATCATCCAGTAGAACGGGAAGAGCGACAGGATCACGCCGAGGACGAGCCCGAACCAGGTCAGTGGGCTGGCCGTCCAGAGCTTCTCCGCCCGGTGGCGGATGCCGGTGCGCCCGGCCGGTGGCCGGACCGCCGGCGGTCGCAGAGTGGTACTGGTCATGGGTGGGCCACCCTCACTTGTCGGAGCTGATTCGGCGGGCCAGCAGGTAGTTGAGGAACGAGACGGACGCGATCAGCAGGAAGAGCACCAGGGCGACGGCACCCGCGTACCCCCACCGGAACCGCTGGTTCATGACGTCCAGCAGGTACATCGTGATCGTCTGGAACTGACCCTCCGTGCCGCCGGAGAGCGCGCCCGAGCCGCTGGTGAACATCAGCGGCTCGGTGAAGAGCTGCAGACCGCCGATGGTCGAGATGATCAGCGTGAAGATGATGGTGGGACGCAGCTGGGGGATGGTGATCGACCAGAACTGCCGGCGCTGGGAGGCGCCGTCGAGGGCGGCCGCCTCGTACACGTCCTTGTTGATCGACTGCATCGCCGCGAGGTAGATCAGGGCGTTGTAACCCACCCACCGCCAGTCGACCATCGTGGCGATGGCGAACCAGGAGGCGAAGCGGTTGGCCCGCCAGTCGATGGGGCCGACGCCGACCAGGTCGAGCAGCCAGTTCATCAGGCCGAACTCGCGGGCGTAGATCATCGAGAAGATGAGCGCCACCACGGCGGTCGAGGTGATGATCGGCATCGCGATGGCCAGCCGGAAGAACATCTGACCGCGGATGCGCCGGTTCAGGGCGTTCGCCAGCAGCAGGGCGATGATCAGCTGCGGGATGGTGGAGAGCGCGAACATCCCGAAGGTGTTCACCACCGCGTTCCAGAACTGCGGATCGTTCGTGAACAACTCGACGAAGTTGTCCAGACCGACGAAGCTGATCGTCGCGTTCATCGGTGACCGGTCGGTCATCGCGATCCAGAACGTGTAGACGATCGGGTAGACGCCGAAGATCGCGAACAGCACGAAGAACGGCAGGACGAAGACGTACGGGGTGAGGCGCAGGTCCAGCCGGTTCAACTGCCGGCGGCGCGTCGGTGAGTGCCGCGGAGCGGGACGCGACCGGCGGGCCGACGCACCCGGTGGCGCGGGGGTCTTCAGGGAGCTCATGAGCGGTCCTTCACACTCGGCGACGCCGTCGTGGGCGCCGCGGCAGGGCGTTCCGACGCGGGTTCACGGGTGGTGCCTGAGCGGCACCACCCGTGAGCGCGTCACAGCCGTTACTTGCCTGCTGCCTGGCCGTTCTTCACCGCGTCCTGCCAAGCGGCGTCGGCGGCCTTGCCCTGCTCGATGCTGCGCAGCGCGTTCTCGACCGCGTCCCGGACCGCCTGGTTCTTCGGGCCGAGGTAGACCGGCTTCAGCTCCTTCGCGCCGGCGGCGAAGATCTTGCCGATCGGTGCGCCGCTGAAGTACTCGTTGGTGGCGGCCAGCACGGCCGGGTCCTCAAGAGCCTGCGGCGACGAGGGCAGGTTGCCGACCTTCTTGAACGCCTCGGTCTGGCTCTTGGCGCTGGTCAGGAACTTGGCCAGCTCGGCGGCTTCCTTCTGGTGCTTGCTGGCCTTCGGCACGGCCAGCCAGGAACCGCCCCAGTTGCCGCCGTTGCCCGGCGCCTTGGCCACGTCCCACTTGCCGGCCGCCGCGTCACCGGCCTGACCCTTGATGACACCGGTCATCCACGCCGGGCAGCCGATGGTGGCGAAGCTGCCGTTCTTGAAACCGGCGTTCCACTCGTTGGAGAAGCTCCGCAGGTTGTTCGACAGACCCGCGCTGATCATCTTGGTGGTCTGCTGGAACGCGGACTGCACGTCCGGGTTCTCGCCGACGACGAGCTTGTTGCTCTTGTCGAAGTAGGTGTAGCCGCTGCCGGCGCCCGCCGTCTGCATCAGCACGATGTTGTAGAAGTTGGTGGCCGAGTCGACGAACTTGTGCTTCTTGTCGGCGGCGGCGAACTTCTGGCCCTGGGCGATGAACGCGTCCCACGTCGGCCAGAGGGCGCCGACCTGCTCGCGGTCGGTCGGCAGGCCGGCGGCCTTGAAGAGGTCGCTGCGGTAGCAGACGGCCATGCCACCGACGTCGGTGCCGAGACCGAGCACCTTGCCGTCCGGCGTGAGGCCACCCTCCCACTTCCAGGGCAGGAAGTTGCCCTTGAGGTCGTTGGCGCCGTGGTCGGCCAGGTTCACGAACTTGTCGGCCTGCGCGAAGAACTGCACGATCGTGCCCTCTTCGAGGGCGACGACGTCGCCGGCGCCCGCGCCGGCGGTGATCTGCTGCGTCAGCCGGGTGTTGTAGTCACCCAGGCCGAGACCCTTGCCGCGCTCCTGGATGGTGACGTTCGGGTGCTCAGTCTGGTACTGCTTGTAAAGATCTTCGTATCCGAAGCCCTGGTCGCCGAAGACGTCGACGACCAGGGTGACCTTGCCGCCGTCCGAATCGGACGACGAGTCGTCGCCGCAGGCGGTCGCCGAGGCGAGTACGGCGACGGACGCGAGCGCGATCGCCGCAAAGCGACGACGTGAGGTGACGCTCATCCTGACCCCTCTCAAGTGGTGAGGCTTGGTGTGTCGTGCGTGGTGGGGGGTGCTGCAGCGCCCCTGCCGCCGCCGGACCGGTGGTCGTGGACGATCTGGGGAGAGCTGTGAAGGAGACTTCCGCCACTCCCCGGGAGCGCTCCCATGAGATTGCCGGGGCGCTACCAGGGTGTCAATAGACCAATGGGAGCGTTCCCAGATCGTTACCGCCCTGTTTCAGACCGGCACCGCTAGTGACGGACGTCGACCCGTACGCCAGGCGGGGTCAGCAGAAGCGACGCAGCAGTGTGGTGGCGACGGTGGGGTCGAAGAACGTCGGATCGAAGCCCTCACCGACCCAGCCCCGCAGCACGGCCCGCTCCGGATGGGTCGGGTCGGCCAGGGCCGCGAGCAGCGCCTGGTAGCCCGACGGCCCACCGATGCCCTCCGGGGGGCAGGCCCGCTGGCCGTCCAGGCAGACCGGGTACCGCTCGTCCTGATCGGCGGTCAGCGCGTCCTCGACGACGAGGTCGTGCTCCCACCAGTCACCGAAGTCGTACGTGTAGGAGAACCTGCTGCCCTTGCCGAGGACCGCGTCCAGCCGGACGTCCAGCTCGTCGTGCAGCGCCAGGCCCCCGTCCGGGTCCGGCTCGCCGTACGCCACCGCGTCGATCTCGAACGAGTGCAGGTGGCAGTCCCGCCAGCCCATCGCGTGCTGGGCGACCCGGTGCAGTCGGTCCAGCGTGTAGCCGGCCGGAACGAGCACCCGGCGCCACACCGGCGGACGTACGCCGGCGAGGGACATCTTCAACTGGAAGATCTGACGCGGCATGCTGTCCTGTCCTTGAGCGGCTTAGGCTGCGAGCATGATCTGCCGAGCGTGCCGGGCCCGGCGGCACGATGACTGCCCGGGCCGGAACTGGTGCGACTGCCAGCACCGTACCGCCGAACCGACCCCTCCGGTCACCGGTCCGGCCGGCGAATGACGGTCGGAATCCCGATCCGGCGACTCTGGCCCGAGCCGTCCACCCAACCGCTCGACGACGCCACGCTGACCGCGCTCTACCAGCGCGCGGACCAGCCCCGGCTGCGGGTGAACTTCGTCGCCAGCCTGGACGGCGCGGTCAGTGTGGACGGCTACTCCGCCGGCCTGTCCGGCGAGCCGGACAAACGGGTCTTCGGCCTGCTGCGGATGGTCTGCGACGCCCTGGTGGTGGCCGCCGGCACCCTGCGACACGAGGGTTACCGCGCGGTCCGACTCGACGATCCGCGACGCGCCTGGCGGCGGGCGAACGGGCTGGCCGCGTACCCGACGCTGGTGGTCGTCTCCGGCTCCCTCGACCTGGACCCGGCGCAGACGGCCTTCGCCGACGCCCCGGTCCGGCCGATCGTGCTCACCCGCGCCGACGCCGACCCGCCGCCCGGCCTGACCGACGTCGCCGACCTGCTGCGCTGCGGGACCGACCGGGTCGACCTCGCCGCCGGCCTGGCCGAGCTGCACCGGCGCGGGCTGACCCAACTGCTCTGCGAGGGCGGCCCGCACCTGCTCGGCGCGCTCACCGCCGCCGACCTGGTGGACGAGCTGTGCCTCACCGTCGCGCCGCTGCTCGCCGGCCCCGGCGCGGGCCGGATCACCGCCGGCGACGCCAGCGCGCCCCGGCACCTGCCGCTGCGGCACGTGCTCGCCGCCGACGACGGCGTCCTCATGCTCCGCCACGCCCGCCCGTGACGAACCGTCGCCCGGTCACACACCGAGCGTCGCGAGTGTGACCGGGCATCGTGTCCTCCGCCGCGTCGCGTGGCGACCTGTCGTACTCCTCGGGCAGGATGCAGGGCATGTGCCCCGACCGCGTTGCCCGACCGACCCACCCCGCCCGATGAGCGACGCCGACCACGACGGCCTGGCCGGCCCGGGCCAGCCGGTCGGCCGGGTGCTCGGCACCGCCGACGCCACCCCGTTGCAGTTCTGGACGGCCGTGGCGCCCGGCAGTTACCTCCAGCTCGACGACGTGGTGGTCACCCGCCGCGAGCTGCCCGACCGCGAGCCGGTGACGATCGCCGGGGTGGTCACCCAGGTCCGGGCCCGGCACGAGGGCGCCCAGTTCGACTCCGACGTGTTCGCCATCGCCGACGGCACACTGCCCGCCCAGGTGCAGGAGGCGGCCGAGGTGACCACCACCCGGGTCGACCCGGAGTTCTACGTGCCGCCGACCCCGGGGGCGGTGGTGCACCGGGCCGAGGGCGACGCACGGGCTCGGGCGCTGCACTTCGACCGGATGGAGCGGCGCATCCCGATGGGCATGGGTCGCGACGGGGTGCCGGTCTACCTGAACGCCGACTTCCTCGACGGCAGCCGGGGCGCGCACGTCTCCATCTCGGGCATCTCCGGGGTGGCCACCAAGACGAGCTTCGCCACCTTCCTGCTCTACTCGGTCTTCCGCTCCGGCGTCCTGGGCGGCGACGCGGTCAACGCCAAGGCGCTGATCTTCAACGTCAAGGGCGAGGACCTGCTGTTCCTCGACCACCCCAACACGCGCCTCGACGAGCCGACCCGGGCGGCGTACGCGAAGCTGGGCCTGAGCGCCGGCGCCTTCCCGGACGTGCGGGTGTACGCCCCGCCCCGGGTCGGCGACGCGGCCGGAACCCCGGACGTGAGCAGCCGGCTCACCGGCGTGGACGCCTTCTACTGGACGCTGAGCGAGTTCTGTGCCGACCGCCTGCTGCCGTACGTCTTCGCCGACGCCGACGACGAGCGCCAGCAGTACACGATGGTCGTGCACTCGGTCACCGCGCACCTGGCCCGCTACGCCCAGCCCGCCGACGGTGGGGTGAGCATCGACGGGGTCCGGCTCGGCTCCTACGGCGACCTCGTCGACCACATCGTCGAGGCGCTCAACGACGACGAGACCCGCTCCGACTGGGCGGGCAGCGCGGTCGGCCTGGGCACCGTCAACGCGTTCGCCCGCCGGTTGATCGGCAGCAAGAAGGATCTCGCCCGGCTGATCCGTGGCGACCTGGCGACCCGTCGCCCGCACTCGATCAACACGAGCGAGTCGGCGCAGGTGACAGTGGTCGACCTGCACAACCTTCCGGACCGGGCCCAGCGCTTCGTCGTCGGCGTGACGCTCAAGAGCGAGTTCGAGCGCAAGGAGAAGTCCGGCACCGCCAAGCCGTTGCTGTTCGTCGTCCTCGACGAGCTCAACAAGTACGCGCCCCGGGAGGGCTCCTCCCCCATCAAGGAGGTGCTGCTCGACATCGCCGAGCGGGGGCGGTCGCTCGGGGTCATCCTGATCGGCGCCCAGCAGACGGCGAGCGAGGTGGAGCGGCGCATCGTCACCAACTCGGCGATCCGGGTGGTCGGCCGGCTCGATCCGGCCGAGGCGTCCCGCCCGGAGTACGGTTTCCTGCCGCCCGCACAGCGGCAGCGGGCGCTGCTCGCCAAGCCGGGCACCATGTTCGTCAACCAGCCGGACATCCCGGTGCCGCTCTGCCTGGAGTTCCCGTTCCCGGCGTGGGCGACCCGGGTCTCCGAGGCGGGCCGCGCCCCCTCGGAGACGCTGCGCTCGATCACCCAGTCCGCCGACCCGTTCGCCGTGGTGGGCTCCGGCGGCGGCACCGACGACGACATCCCGTTCTAGGTAGGGGCCGGTGCAACTGTGAAGATCCTGCACACCTCCGACTGGCACGTGGGCAAGGTGCTCAAGGGGCAGTCCCGGGCCGAGGAGCACAAGGCCGTCCTCGCCGGGGTGATCGACATCGCCCGTGCCGAGCAGCCGGATCTGGTGATCGTCGCCGGTGACCTCTACGACACGGCCGCGCCGACCTCGGAGGCGACCCGGCTGGTCACCCGGGCGCTGACCGCGCTGCGTCGGACCGGCGCGGACGTGGTCGCGATCGGCGGCAACCACGACAACGGCCCAGCGCTGGACGCGCTGCGGCCGTGGGCCGAGGCCGCCGGCATCACGCTGCGCGGGGGCGTCCGCGAGAACCCGGCCGAACACGTGATCGACGGCACCACGGCCGGCGGGGAGCGGTGGCAGCTGGCCGCGCTGCCGTTTCTGTCCCAGCGGTACGCGATCCGCGCGCTGGAGATGTACGAGCTGACCGCCGCGGAGGCCAACCAGACGTACGCCGACCACCTGGGCCGTGTGCTGGGCCGCCTCACCGAGGGCTTCGCCGAGCCGGACCGGGTGCACCTGGTCACCGCGCACCTGACGGTGACCGGCGCGGCGGCCGGCGGCGGTGAGCGGGACGCGCACACGGTGCTCGGCTACGCGGTGCCGGCCACCGTCTTCCCCGCGACCGCGCACTACGTGGCGCTGGGCCACCTGCACCGGGCGCAGCGCGTCGAGGGCCCGTGCCCGGTGCGCTACAGCGGCAGCCCGCTCGCCGTCGACTTCGGCGAGCAGGAGAACGTGCCCTCGGTGACGGTGGTCGAGGTGACCGCCAGCACGGCCGCCCGGGTACGCGAGGTGCCGGTGACCGCCGCGAGCGCGCTGCGGACGGTGCGCGGCACCCTGGCCCAGCTCGCCGAGATCGAGGCGCCGGACGCGTGGCTGCGCGTGTTCGTCCGGGAGCAGCCCCGCGCCGGCCTGCGCGAGGAGATCCAGGAGCTGCTCCCCCGGGCGTTGGAGATCCGGATCGACCCGGAGCTGCTCGCCGCGCCGGGCAGCGGCGCGCGCATCGCGCAGCGGTCGGGGCGTTCGCCACGGGAGCTGTTCGCCGACTACCTGGACAGCCGGGGCCACGCCGACGAGGGCGTGCGGGAACTCTTCGACGAGCTCTTCGAGGAGGTCGAGCACTGATGCGGCCGATGCGGTTGGACATGGCCGGCTTCACGGTCTTCCGGGACGAGACGACAGTCGACTTCACCGACGCCGACTTCTTCGCGCTGATCGGCCCCACCGGCTCGGGCAAGTCCACCGTGCTGGACGCCATCTGCTTCGCGCTCTACGGCACGGTGCCCCGCTGGGGTGGCGCCCGCGGGCTGGCCAACGCGCTGGCGCCGTCGGCGACGGAGGCCCGGGTGCGGCTGGTCTTCGAGTCCGGCGGCGCCCGGTACGCGGCGACCCGGGTGGTGCGCCGGGACGGCCGGGGCAACGTGAAGACCGCGAACGCCGGGCTGCAGGTGATGCCGGCCGGCTTCGACGTGACCAAACTCGACACCGGGTTGAGCCCGGACGACCTCGGCGAGGTGATCGCCGGGACGCCCGCCGAGATGGAACAGGCGGTGCTGGAGGCGGTCGGGCTGCCGTACGAGCAGTTCACCAGCTGCGTGGTGCTGCCGCAGGGCCAGTTCGCCGATTTCCTGCACGCCAAGCCGGCGACCCGGCAGCAGATCCTGGTCAACCTGCTCGGCCTCGGCGTCTACGAGGACGTGCAGAAGCGGGCGACGGCGCGCGCCGCGCAGGCGGAAGCCCGGCTGGACGCGGTCGATCAGGTGCTCGCCGGCCTGACGGGGGTGGACGACGAGGCGTTGGCCGAGGCCGACGCCCGGGTGGGCCGGATGGCCGAGCTGGCCGACGCGGTGACCGGGGCCATGCCGGAGCTGGCGGCGGCCCGGGCACGCGCGCGGGAGGCGGCGGCTGCCCTGACCGCGCTCGACGACGAGCTGGGCGTGCTGTCCGGAGTGCGTGCCCCGCGCGGGGTGGCCGAGGTGGCCCGCGCGGTGAGCGCGGCGCGGGCCGAGGCCGACGCCGCGGCCACGGCCGTGTCGCTGGCCGAGGAGCGGGAGGAGAAGCTGCGCGGTGAGCTGGCCGGCGCCGGTGACGAGAGCGCGCTGCGGTTGCTGCTGCGGGCGTACGACGATCGGGATCGGCTGACCGGCGAGGCCGACACGGTCCGCGCGGCGGTGCGCGCGGCGGACGAGGAGCACGCCACGGCGGTCGCGGCGCTGGCCGCCGCCCGCGCGGACGCCGAGCGGGCCGACGCCGAGTTGGAGGCGGCCTTCCGGGCGCACGAGGAGGCGAAGGCCACCGACCTGGCGGTCAGCCTGCGAGTGCACCTGCATCCCGGTGCGGCCTGCCCGGTGTGCGAGCACCCGGTGGCCGAGGTGCCGGCGGTTCCGGCCGACTCGGCGGTGGCCGCCGCGACGGCCGCCGGCAAGGCGGCGCGGGCCGCCACCAAGGCGGCGCAGGCGGTGGTGCAGCAGCGGGACGCGGCGGCGCGTGACCTGGAGCGGCTGCTGGTGCAGGCCCGCGCCCGGCAGGAGCAGGTGGACGCCCGGCTGGCCGAGCTGGACGGGCAGCTCACCGGAGCGGCCGAGCCGGGGGTGCTGCGCCGGGAGTTGGCCGAGCACGCCCGGCTGCGACGCGCCCTGGAGGAGGCGGCGACCGCCGTGCGGGCCGGCCGGGACAGCGCCCGACAGGCGCGCGCGGGTGTGGACGCGGCCGAGGAGCGCCTGCGGTCGGCGTGGCGGGGCTTCGACACGGCCCGCGACGCTCTGGCGCGGTTCGGTCCGCCGGCGGCTGATCGCGACGACGTGGCGGCCTCGTGGGCGGTGCTGACCGACTGGGCGGCGGCCGAGGCCGAGCGCCGCCGCGCCGACCGGGCCGGCCGGGCCACCGTCGTCGCCGACGCCGAGGCGGCGGCCGACGCGGTGCAGCGGCAGATCGCCGACCGCTTCGCCGCCGCCGACGTGCCCGTCGGCGAGGACCCGGTGCACGCCGCGACGGTGGCCGTGGAGCGGGCCGAGGCCGACCGGCGCCGGCTGGCCGAGCGCCGCGAGCAGGCCGGCACGTTGCGCGAGCAGCGGGCCGGGCACGAGCGCGAGGCGCAGGTGGCACGGGCCCTCGCGGGGCACCTGCGGGCCAACAACTTCGAGCGGTGGCTGCTGGCGGAGGCGTTGGACCTGCTGGTCGACGGCGCGTCGGGGATCCTGCGGGAGCTGTCCTCGGGCCAGTACGAGCTGGTGCACGACAAGGGCGAGTTCTTCGTGGTCGACCACCACGACGCGGGGCTGCGCCGGGGGGTGCGCACCCTCTCCGGTGGCGAGACGTTCCAGGCGTCGCTGGCGTTGGCGCTGGCGCTCTCCGAACAGCTGGCCGGCATGTCGACGACCGCGGCGAGTCTGGAGTCGATCGTCCTGGACGAGGGTTTCGGCACGCTGGACGCGGCCACGCTGGACACGGTGGCCGCGACCCTGGAGAACCTGGCCGCCCGGGGTGACCGGATGGTCGGCGTGGTCACCCATGTCGCGGCGCTGGCCGAGCGGATCCCGGTCCGCTTCGAGGTGCGCAAGGATGCCCGCTCGGCGCGCGTCGAACGGACGGGCCGGTGAGCGCGAGGAGTGCGGCGCAGCGGAGCCCCGCAGTCGCGAACGGAAGGTCGGCCGGGTGAGCGACGCCGCGTTCTTCGTCGACTCGTGGGATCCGGCGTACGGTGCGTCGTTCGAGGCGTCCGCGTCCGGGCCGGCGACGCCGAGCAGCGCGCAGGTCGACGCCGACGTGGAGCTGCCGGCCGTCGACTGGCGGGCGATCGGGGTACGCGCGGACGTGCGGGCCCCCGACGTGGTGTTGCTTGTCGACGGGGTCCGCCGGATCGACGCGAGCATCTGGACGGCCGAGGCGGACGGCGGGTCCTTCCCGGGGCTGGCGGCGTCGTACGCGGCCGGGGTGGTCCGCTGCGACCTCGGTCGGGGCGCGGCCCAGTTGGCTGGCACGCGGGTGGGCCGGGGCCTGTTCACGGCGAGCCCGTCGGCGCAGGACGTGGTGGCGGGCGCCATCCGCTACCCGGTGCACCGGGTGGGCGGCACCGGCGAGCTGGCGAAGCTGCCGGCGGCCGTGCAGGGTCCGTTGACCGCGCTGGAGGTGGCGGTGTCCGACGCCGCCCGGGTCGACGGCGACCTGTTGGTGGTGGACGGCCCGTTGCGCAGTCGCCGCCAGTTGCCGCGCACGCTCGGCTACATCAAGACCCAGCACAGCCAGTACCTGGACGCCCGGCTGACGGCTGTGGTGACCGGTCTGGCGTCCGGTCAGCGGTCACCGGTGTTCCGGCTCGGCACGGCCTGGGGCGGGTGGTCGTGGTATCTGCGGCTGCCGGTGGCCGTGGGTGCGCCGTGGGCCGGGATCGTCCGGGTGGAGTGCTCCGCCGACCTGCCCGTCGAGGCGGCGATCGACCTGGCCGACCTGTCGCTGGTCACGCTGCCCCGGTTCGCGTCGACTCCGTACAAGGATCCGCGGGCGCCGCAGAACCTCATCCCGATCGCCGGTCTGGAGCGCCGCCTGCGGGCGTTGCTCGGCGATTCCCGTCTGCTGCACCGCGCGTTGACCACCGCGGCGCGCGTAGGCCGCTGAGCGGGAGCGGGTCGCGGTGGGACGCAAACGAGCGGATGACCGGGTGGTCGAGCAGGTGGACACCGGGCGGGCCGAACTGGTGCCGTCGCCGGACCGGGCCGGTTCGTGGACGCTGCTGTTGGACGGGGCGCCGCAGTCGCACGTCGACCTGACCGATCCCACGCATCTGGAGTTCGAGTACGTCCGGCGGCTGGCCGCCGCACTGGACCTGGTCGCGCCGCCCGGCGAGCCGCTGCGGGTGCTGCACCTCGGCGGTGGCGCGCTGACCCTGCCCCGCTACGTGTCGGCCACCCGGCCCGGGTCCACCCAGCGGGTGTCCGAGGTGGACGGCGCTCTGGTGGAGCTGGTGCGCCGCGCGTTGCCCTGGCCGGCGGACGCCCGGCTGCGGGTTCGTGTGCAGGACGCGCGGGCGGTGCTGGCCTCGACGCGGGACGCCAGTTACGACGTGGTGGTCGCCGACGTCTTCGCCGGTGCCCGCACGCCGGCGCACCTCACGTCGGTGGAGTACGCCGCCGAGGTGGCGCGGGTGCTCCGCCCGGCGGGCTGGTTGCTGGCGAACCTGGCCGACGGCCCGCCGCTACGGTACGCCCGTGGCCAGGTCGCTACGGTGCGCTCGGTGCTGCCCCAGGCGTGCCTGGTCGGTGACGCGGCGGTGCTGCGCGGTCGCCGGTACGGCAATCTGGTGCTGGTCGCCGGGCGGACGACTCCCCCGGTCCCCGCGTTGACCCGGCGGGCGGCCGGGGACTGGTTCCCCGGCCGGGTGGTGGCCGGCGACGAGTTGGACCGCTTCGTCGGTGGCGCGGCGGTGGTGCGCGACGCGGACGCCACCGGCTCGGATCCGCCGCCGCCGGGGTTGTTCTCCGTCCGCCGCTGACTGGTCGATCCGAGCCCGCCGACCTCTCCGTCGAACTTTTTTCGCGGTTTGTTGATCCGCTCGGGGCGGCGCTGCGTACCACCGGGCGGCCCGCCTTGTGGGGGCGGCGTTGGTCACGGACATCCCGGAGGTCTGCATGCATGCGGTGGCGGCCGGTTGGCATGGCGACGCGGTTCGCGCGGACTGGTTGTCCGCGCGGTCGTCGCGGCCGACCTCGTCTGCCCGGGGGGTCGACGCCCGAGCCATGTCTCGCCAAAATGGTCCGGTGACGCCCCAACCGGCGCCCGGGCGCCACCAGGCGACGACAACCGAGGCCAGCCACTCCGACCAGTTGATCCGGCTGCTCTACGCCGAGCACGCCGGCCCGTTGCTGATGTTCGTCATGCGGCTCACCGGGGGGGACCGGCAGCGCGCGGAGGACATCGTGCAGGAGACGCTGCTGCGGGCCTGGCGTAACGCGCACCGCCTCGGTGCGCAGGGGCAGGGTTCGCTGCGGCCGTGGCTGGTCACGGTGGCCCGTCGGATCGCCATCGACGAGCACCGCAGCCAGGAGGCCCGGCCGCCGGAGACGTACGACCGGGACCTGACCGCGTTCGCCGAGGCGGACAGCACCGACCGGGTGCTGCGCACGATGACGGTGGCGGACGCGCTGCGTACGCTGAGTCAGTCGCATCGGGAGATCCTGATCGCGACGTACTTCCGGGGGCGGACGGTGCCGGAGGCTGCCGAGGAGTTGGGGCTTCCGCTGGGCACCGCCAAGTCGCGGGTCTACTACGCGCTGCGCGCGCTGCGCACGGCTCTGCAGGAGCGGGGGGTGACAGAATGAGCCGGCCAGACCATATGGACGTCGCCGCGTACGCGCTCGGCGTGCTCGACGAGCAGGACACTGAGCGGTTCGAGGAGCATCTCGCCGCGTGCTGGGCGTGCGCGGCCGAGCTGGAGACGATGGTGCCGGTGGTGGGGCTGCTCTCCGGCATCGACGGCGAGACGATGATGGCGCTGGAGCAGACCGCCACCGATCCGGCGCTGCTGGACCGGACGTTGGTAGCGGTCCGGGCCGACCGACGGCGTACCCGGTTTCGTCAGCTGCTCGCGACCGCCGCGGCGGTGGTGGTCTTCGGCGGGTTGACGGGTTACGGCTTCGTGAGTGTGGCCGGGGACGAGGCGCCGGGGCTTCTCGCGGAGCCGACGACGAGCGCCGCCGCCAACGACCCGCCGACGAGCGCGCCGACCGCGCCGCCGAGCGGCCCGGGCGTCGGCGGCACCGAGGAGGAGGGCGACCAGGTCGACGCCACGGACCCGACGACGGGCGTGCAGACGACGATGTTCCTGGTCGAGCGGGAGTACGGCACCCGCATCAACTTCAGCCTGCGGAAACTGCCCGGCCCACGCATCTGCCGGTTGATGGTGGTGCGCACGAACGGCACCACCGAGGTGATTTCGACGTGGTCGGTGCCCGATGGCGGTTACGGCACGAACAATCGCCCGCAGGGTCTTGAGCTGAGCGCCTCGACGTCCGCGTTGGCGAGTGACATCAAGCAGCTCCAGGTGCAGTCGGTCGACCGCAACGGGGTGGCCAGTCCGCTGGTCACGGTGCCCATGTAAGGGTCGCGTACCATCCTCGACGCCGGTCATTGTCTCAATGGCCGGCGTCGATCCGTTGTGTGACCGAAGGTCCCGTGTGGAGGGCCATACGGATGGAAGCTCGATTTGGTTCAATACATTCGCGTGAAATTGACCACTGTTACTTCTTCAACCTTGACAGCCTGCCCGCCGTACCTATGGGTGAACTGCCAAGAATGAGGAGGGCACGTGGCACAGATGAAGCGGACCGTCATCGTCGCGAGCGCGATGGTCGCACTAACGGCCTGCGCTCCCGCGGGTTACGACGGGGCGAACTCGAGCGCGGCCGAGCCGGTCGCCGTCGCCGCGGCCGAGCCCACCGCGTCGGCTGAACCCGAGGCGTCGGCATCCGCGGAGGCGCCGGTCGCCGACGCGCCGCCGCCCGCGGACGTCGACCTGACCGAGCAGTTGATCGGCAAGAAGATCGCCCGGATGGGCAACGTCGTGACCGACCAGGACGGCTGGGTCCTGTACCGGTTCGACAAGGACACCGCCGACCCGCCCGCGTCGAACTGCGTCGACAAGTGCGCGCAGGTGTGGCCGCCGGCGTTGACCGACGGCAACCCGCAGCTCACCGGCCTCTCCGACGACAAGGTCGGCAGCGTCACCCGACAGGACGGCACCCGACAGCTCACCATCGGCGGCTGGCCGGTGTACCGCTACATCGGCGACAAGAAGCCCGGCCAGTGGAAGGGCCAGGCCGTCGGCGGCACCTGGTTCGTGGTCGACCAGAACGGCAAGAAGAACCTGACCTGCCTGCCCACCTCGACGCCGAAGGCCGTCGCGCCGCCGGCGGACAGCGGGTCGAGCGACGCCGGCGGTTCGGGTTACTCGTACTGATCCCGATACGCCAGGGCACGGTGGCCGGTCGCAGCCGGGGAGGGCGCGACCGGCCACCGCCGTGCCCGCGGGCGGCTGGTCGACGACCGGCGCCGTACCGCGACCTGGCAGAGTAGCGGGGTGACCGAGACCGAGCCTGCCGCGACGAGGGTGCTGCACCCGCCCGTCGGCTACCGGCTGGCCGCGTCGGTCCGCGGCCTGACCTTCAGCCCGTACGACCCGTGCGCGCGCATCGCCGCCGGCACGTTCTGGTGGGCTACCCGCACCCCGGACGGGCCGGCCACCCTCGCGCTGCGGCCGGCGGGCGGTGAGCTGCTCGCCGAGGGCTACGGACCGGGCGCCGAGCACGTGGTGGCCCGCGCCGACAAGATCGCCGGGCTGCACGACGACCTGACCGGCTTCGCCGAGTTGGCGGCGGCGCACCCGCTCGTCGCCCGGCTGGCCCGGGAGCACCGGGGGCTGCGGATGCCCACCACCGGGCAGGTCTTCCCCCGGCTGCTGCGCGCGGTCTTCGAGCAGAAGGTCACCGGCAAGGAGGCGTACCGGGCGTACGCGGCGACCGTGCGGCACTTCCGGGAGCCGGCGCCCGGCCCGCTGCAACCCCTGCTGCTGCCGCCCGAGGCCGCCGCGGTGGCCGCCACCCCGTACTGGGTGTTCCACCCGTTCGGCGTGGAGCAGCGCCGGGCCGACACGCTGCGCCGCGCCGCCGCGCTCGCCGATCGGCTGGAGCGCTGCGTGGACGCCACCGAGGCCACCCGGCGGCTGACCGCCATCGCGGGCATCGGCCCGTGGACCGCCGCCGAGGTGGTCCGGATCGCCTACGGTGACCCGGACGCGGTCAGCGTCGGCGACTACCACATCCCGAACACGGTGGCCTGGGCGCTCGCCGGCGAACCGAGGGGTGACGACGCTCGGATGCTGGCCCTGCTGGAGCCGTTCCGGGGGCATCGGGGTCGGGTGTGTCTGCTGCTGGAGGCCGCCGGCATCCAGGCGCCGAAGTACGGCCCGCGCGCCCCGATCCGCTCGTTCGCCCGCTTCTGAGGCCGGTCGGGTCAGCGGCCGGCGCAGAGCCGGCGCAGAGTGCGACCGAGCCACCAGGCGTACGCGTGCTGCACCGCCCGGACGGCCGGGCCGGCCGCGCGGGTGAACCAGCGGTCCGGGAGGCTGAACGCACGTACCTCGAACCAGACCGCGCCACTGTCGTCCTGGCCGACCACGAACGCCTCCTCGCCCCGCTCCGGGTGACCGGGGAGGGTGCCGTAGCCGAAGCCGGCGAGCGTGGGCGACTCGTCGCTCCAGACCACCCGGCAGGGCCCCCACACGCGGACCGACCCGACCCCGAGGCCGGCCGTGACCAGCGCACCCTCGGTGGCCCGTGCCGCGTCGGTGCGCATCCGGACCCCGGCGGCGCGGTGCAGCCGCCAGCTCAGCACCGCCTCGGCCGCGGTCTCGAAACAGCCGGTCGGCAACGGGGTCCGGTGGCGCAGGTGGTGGTATCCGCCGGGCAGCGCGCCATGCCGGGTCCGTCCCACCTCCGGGTACGTCAGCTCGGCCACTCGGCTGGGTCAGGCGGGCGGTGGCGCCGACCGCGAGGGGCCCCGACTCACCCCGCTCGGCCCGACTCACCGAGGCCGTCCACTCTGGCCACCGCGCCACGTCGACAAGCAACGCCCAGACCCGCTCGGCGTCCGCGCCGACCTCCGTGTCCGCTTCGAACCGCATCGCGTCCCCTTCCCGGCGGCGCCGGCCGGCGCCGCCACGCCCTGCCGACGACGCTGCCCGGCGGATCGTGACGGCGGCATCCGCCGGCCGGTCCGATCGTCGATTGGGCCGTGGGTCCGCCGGCCGCGCGGGATCAGGCGGCTTCGCGCAGGTCCGCCAGGCTCAATGGGGTACGCCGACGCAGCAGCTCCTCCAGCTCCGCCACCGAGCCGACCTCGCCGAGCACGTTGCGGCCACCGCCGAACCGCTGCGGGTAACGGCGGGTCAGCCGGTAGCGGTAGCGGCCCCGGATCAGCTCCACGCTCACCCGCCACCGCCCGCAGCAGTCACAGACCCACTCGGACACTCCGCGAAACTAGCTCTGACCTGCGGTTATCTGATTCGCCCAGGCAGGACGAGCGGCGCGCGGGCGGACACGCCACCGCCGCACCCATGGTGATCTGCCTCACGACTGTCGGCCCCGTCTGATTGACTGGTCGCCGTGGACCTGCCGATCAACCCGCCCGTCGAGCCGATGCTGGCCAAGAGCGTCCCGAGGCTGCCCACCACCCCCGGGGTCACCTACGAGCCCAAGTGGGACGGGTTCCGGTGCATCGTGTTCCGTGACGGCGACGAGGTTGAGCTGGCCAGCCGGGGCGGCAAGTCGATGACCCGCTACTTCCCCGAGGTGGTCGAGCAGGCCCGCCGTCAGCTGCCCGAGCGGTGCGCCGTCGACGGCGAGCTGATCGTGATCCGGCGGGACGGGCCGTCCGGCCAGCCCCGGCTGGATTTCGAGCTGCTGGCCCAGCGCATCCACCCGGCGGCGTCGCGGGTGAAGCTGCTCGCCGAGACCACTCCCGCCGACTTCGTCGCCTTCGACCTGTTGGCGATCGGTGACGAGGCGCTGCTCGACCAGCCGTACCCGCGCCGCCGGGAGCGTCTGGTCCAGGCGCTGGCCGGGGTGCGTCCGCCGGTGCACGTCACCCAGGTCACGACCGATCCGGAGACCGCACGCCGCTGGTTCGACGTCTTCGAGGGCGCCGGGCTGGACGGGCTGATCGTCAAGCCGGCCGACCTGCCGTACGAGCCGGGCAAGCGGTTGATGTTCAAGGTCAAGCACGCCCGTACGGCCGACGCGGTGGTGGCCGGCTTCCGCTGGCACAAGTCCGGCCCGGTGGTGGGTTCGCTGCTGCTCGGCCTCTACGACGACGCGGGCGTCCTGCACCACGTCGGGGTGAGCGCGTCGTTCAGCATGGCCCGCCGCGCCGAGTTGCTCGACGAGCTGGCCCCCTACCGGGACACCGGCGGCGAGCACCCGTGGGTGCACGGCGATCACGAGCGTGGCCAGCGCATCCCGGGTGGGGTGAGCAGGTGGACCGGCACCAAGAACCTGGAGTGGGAGCCGCTGCGCCCGGAGCTGGTGGTCGAGGTGGGTTACGACGCGATGGAGGGCGAGAGGTTCCGGCACACCGCCCAGTTCGTCCGCTGGCGGCCGGACCGCGACCCCCGCTCCTGCCGCTACGACCAGCTCGACCGCCCGATCCGCTTCGACGTGGACCAGGTGCTGCGCGGCGATCCGGCGGTCACCCTCGATCGGGCCGCCACCGGTCCGGCGTAGCCTGGCCGTCGACCCGACCCCGGAGGATCACGTGAGCTGCACCGCCGACCAGCCTCGGATGGCGACCAGTCGCCGGGTCCGTCGCAGCCTCGTCGCCTTCGCCGTGGCGGCGCTGCTCACCGCCGGCTGCACGCTGCCGGCGTTCGCGCCGCGCACCGACGTGGAGGGTGCGGCGGCGCCGGCCGGCTCGTCGGCGACCTGGCGGGCCTGCCCGGAGGCTGCCGAAGACCTGGTCGGGCGGGGCGCTCCGGACATGCGCTACGAATGTGCCCGGATCACGGTTCCCCGGGACTGGGGCACCGGCGGCGGGGCGACCGCCGGGCCGGGCGTCGGCCAGACCTTCGAGATCGCCCTGCTGCGGGCCCGGTCCACCAAACAGCGGGACCGGATCGGCTCACTGGTGGTCAACCCCGGCGGCCCGGGCGGCTCCGGTGTGGACACCGCCGTCTACCTCTCTTTCGGCCCCCAGTTCGGTGGGCTGCCCGCCTCGGTCACCGAACGCTTCGACATCGTCGGCTTCGACCCGCGCGGTGTCTCCCGGTCGAGTCCGGTGAAGTGCATCTCCGACGCCGACCTGGACGCCAGCTTCGGCTACGACCCGGATCCGGCGAGCCAGGCGGCGTTCGACGGCTTCGCCGGGTTGAGCCAGCGCATCGGGCGCGGCTGCGGGGACCGCTACGGCGACCAGTTGCCGCTGTACGGCAGCGAGCAGGCCGCTCGGGACATGGACGCGGTCCGCGCCGCGGTCGGCGACGACAAGCTCACCTACCTGGGTTACTCCTACGGCACGCTGCTCGGCGCCATCTACGCCCAGCTCTACCCGCAGCGGGTGCGCGCGCTGGTGCTCGACGGCGCCGTCGACCCGCAGCAGCGCCTGATCGCCGGCTCGGAGAGCCAGGCCCGCGGGTTCGAACGGGCCTTCGACAACTTCACCCGCTGGTGCGCCGCCAACGCCGCGCGCTGCCCGATCGCCCCGGACGCCCGCGCCGCCGTGACCTCTGCCATCGACAAGGCCAAGGTCTCCCCGGTCCGCGGCGACGACGGGCGGGAGGCCACGGCGGGCTGGGTCTTCTACGCGGTCATCTCCTCGCTCTACACCGAGGCCGGCTGGCAGGAGTTGGCCCGGGCCATCGACCGGCTGGCCGAGGGCGACCCGAAGGACGTGTTCCGCCTCGCCGACTCGTACGCCGGCCGGGAAGGCGACGGGCACTACTCCAACCTGTTCGACGCCAACCTCGCCATCAACTGCGCCGACGAGACCGAGAAGCCGAGCCGGGAGCAGATCCGTCAGTTGCAGTCGCAGTGGCGGACGAAGTACCCGCTGTTCGGTCCGGCGCTCGCGGTCGGCATGTTGAGCTGCGTCGAGTGGCCGGGTGGTCGGGACCCGTACCCGACCGGGCGGGCCAACGGCGCGCCGCCGATCGTGGTGGTCGGCACGACCGGCGACCCCGCCACGCCGTACGAGCAGACCGGCCGCCTCGCCTCGATGTTGGGCGTCGGCCGGGTGCTCACCTGGGAGGGCGAGGGGCACACCGCGTACCCGCAGACCTCCTGCATCACCAGGGCCGTCGACGCGTACCTGCTCGACCTGACCGTGCCCCGGGAGGGCCTGCGCTGCCCGGCCAAGTGACGCTGTGCCAGGCTGACCGGCATGACCGACATGATCTTCCGAGAGGCGGTACGGGCCGACCTGCCCGCCGTCATCTCCCTGCTCGCCGATGACGTCCTGGGCAAGACCCGCGACTTCACCGAGGTCGATGAGGCGTACGAGCGTGCGTTCGCCGACATCAGCGCCGACCCGCGCAACCTGCTGATCGTCGCCGAGCAGGGCGGCGATCTGGTCGGCTGCCTCCAGATCACCTACATCCCGGGGCTCGGCCGGCACGGCGCCGAGCGGTCGTTGATCGAGGCGGTCCGGGTCCGCTCGGACCGGCGCGGCCAGGGGCTCGGCCGGGAGTTGATGACCTGGGCCATCGACCAGGCCCGGCACCGAGGCTGCGCCCTGGTGCAGCTCACCACGGACAAGTCCCGCGCGGACGCGCACCGCTTCTACCTGGGGCTCGGCTTCGTGGCCAGCCACGAGGGCATGAAGCTCCCGCTCTGACGCCGCCGACGGCGTCGGCCCGCCAACGTCGCCAGCCCGCCAACGTCGCCAGCACCGTTGGTGGCGCCGGCGCTGTAGCGCCTCAGGGTCCCCAGGTTGCCCCTCCGGCCCTGTAGAGCTGCCCCAGATCTGGGGCAGCGAACAACGGCGGTGGCGGCGGGAAGGCCACGCCCGCACGAGTACCACCCAACACACGGCCCGCATGCCCACCCCAGCACGCCCAGCACAAGTCCCGCACACCCCCGCCCAGCATGCTCAGCACAAGTCCAGACGCCGTCGCCCTGCACGAGGCCCACACGCCCCGCCCAGCACACCCAGCACAAGGCCGCACGCCTACCGCGCGGCCCATATCTGGGGCAGCTCTACAGGATGCGAACAGACCACAGCCGGTCCCCTCTGATCGAGCCCGCGCGGCCCGCGGCACGCAGCCTGTGGTCCGCCGGCTGCCGACCGCCGACCGCGCACCACCGACCACCGATCACGGGCCACGGACCACGGGCCACCGACCACGGCCGGGGGCAGCGGTCAGCCGTCGACCAGGCGGCCGTCGCGCAGGACGAGCACCCGGTCGGCGAGGTCGATCAGGGCCGGGTCGTGGGTGGCGACCAGGGCCGTCATGCCACGGGCGTGCACCACCGCGCGCAGCAGGTCCATGATGGAGCGGCCGGTCTCCGAGTCCAGCTGTCCGGTGGGTTCGTCGGCGATGAGCAGGTCCGGCTCGTTGGCGAGCGCGCGGGCGACCGCCACGCGCTGCTGCTGACCGCCGGACAACTCGTACGGGCGCTGCGCCGCGTGCCCGCCCAGGCCCACCAGCTCCAGCAGCACCGCCACGCGCTGCTCCCGCTCGGCGGCCGGCACCTGTGCCAGTCGCAACGGCACACCCACGTTCTCGGCGGCGGAGAGGATCGGCACCAACCCGAAGGTCTGGAAGACGAAACCGACGGTGCCTCGGCGCAGCCGCAGCAGCTCGGCCTCCCCGGCCGAGGTCACCTCGTGCCCGACCACCACCACCTGGCCGCTGTCCGGCCGGTCCAGCCCGCCGATGATGTTCAGCAACGTGGTCTTGCCGGCGCCGGAGCGACCCCGGATGGCGACCAGCTCACCACGGTTGGCGCTGAACGAGACGTCCCGTACCGCCTGCACGGCGTGCTCACCGCGGCCGAAGGTCCGGCTCACGCCGCTGACCCGCACCACCTCGTCCGCAGGCGTTCCGGAGCCACCGCTGAACCCGGCCGCTCCGGCCACCACCATGTCCTGAGGGCTCACGCCCGTGCCTCCCGCTCGTCCGAGGCCCGGTCACCGGGCCGTACCTGCACGTGGTCGGGCTCCAGATCGAGCCGGACCCGCTCTTTCAGCGACAGCGCGTCGACGAACGCGGCCGGCAACTGCATCCGGCCGTTGCGGTCCAGCACCGCGTACTCCTCGCTGACCAGTTCGGTGTTGCCGTCCGCGCCGACGCGCGCGGTCCGGCGTACCTCGGAGGCGGTTCGGCCATCGCGGATCGCGACGGTCCGGCGGACCTGGGTGGCCACGGCGTGGTCGTGGGTGACGACGACGATGGTCACGCCCAGTTCGGCGTTGATGGTGCGCAGCGCCGCGAAGACCTCCGCGCCGGTGGCCTCGTCCAGTTCACCGGTCGGCTCGTCGGCGAAGAGCACCTCCGGGTCGTTGGCCACCGCCACCGCCACCGCGCACCGCTGCTGCTCGCCGCCGCTGAGCTGACCCGGCCGGCGGTCCGCGCAGTAGCCCACGCCGACCATGTCGAGCAGCTCCCGGGCCCGGTCCCGGCGGGCCTTGCCGCCCCGCTTGCCGGCCAACTGCATCGGCAACTCGACATTTTCCAGCGCGGTCAGGTACGGCAGCAGGTTGCGGCCGGTCTGCTGCCAGACGAAACCGACCAGCTCCCGCCGGTAGCTCAGCCGCCGCTTGGCCGACAACGAGAGCAGGTCGTAGTCGGCAACCCGGGCGATGCCGGCGGTCGGCGTGTCCAGACCGGAGAGGATGTTGAGCAGGGTCGACTTGCCCGAGCCGGACGCGCCGACGATCGCCACCAGCTCACCCCGGTCGATGACCAGGTCCAGACCCTGCAGGGCGACGACCTCCACCCCCTCGGTCTTGAAGATGCGCACCAGACCGTCGCAGACGATGTGTCCGCGCAGTCGGTCCTGCCCGCCGGCCCGCTCGGCAGCGCGTTGCGCGGCCCTTAGCTGCAGGGCGGCCAGGTCGGGCACCAGTGGAGTCTGTGCGGTAACGGTCATCTCAGCTCTCCTCTCCGAGCCGGAGCACCTCACCGAGGCGCAGCCGGCGGTTGTTCAGGGCCTCGACGGCGACCGCGAAGCCGAGGGCGACCGCCCCGAGTGCGAACACCGCGACGACCAGGCCGGGTTCGAACGCCACCCGAACCGGCATTCCGCCGGTGAACGCGGACAGGCCGAGCACCGGATTGAGCACCAGCGGGAGCACCGCGCCGACCAGCGCGCCGGTCAGCACCGACACCCCGACGAGCGGGGCCAGCTCGACCAGCAGCAGCCCTCGCCACTGTCGGCGGGACAGGCCGAGGGTGCGCAGCCGGGACAGCACCTGCCCCCGGGCCCGCGCGCCGGCCAGCACGGTGAACGCGATGGCCAGCAGTCCGAGCACGGTGCCGCCGGCGGCGCCGGCCACGAACCCGAAGGCCAGCACGCCGTTCGCGCCACCGTCACCGAGGTCCCGTCGTACGCCCGCCCGGGTGTCGACGGTGACCCGGAGCGGCCGTTGCCGGCCGGTCACCGCACCCTGCTGCTGGTACCGCAACTGGCCCTGGTCACCGGCCTGGCGCAGCGCCGCCACGTCGAGCCGGTCCCCGGCGACGAGCAGGCTGGTCGGCACCGGCGTGGTGTTCCGCGGCGGCAGCGCCTGCCAGGGCAGGATGACGAACCGGCTGGTGCTCGCCGCCAACACCGGGAAGCTGTCCTGCGCGCCGGCCACCCGGAACTCGTACCGCTGCCCCTGCACCGACACGAACGCCGAGCCCTGCAGGCCCGTCCGCGACAGGTCGGCGGCCACGGCCGGGGACACGATCGCGGGCAGCGGCCCCGGTTCGGCCCGGGCGGAGCGCAACGCGTCCGGCACCGTCACGTCCACCTCTGCGTCGCCGGCCACCCTGGCCAGTCCGGGACCGTCGACCAGCAGCACCGTGGTCTGCCCGACCCGCGCGTCGGTGCCGACCTCGTCGGTCGCCAGCCGCTGGTCCGGCTCGATCAGCACCGGGGTGGCGGCCTGGACGCCGGGCAGACCGGCCAGTGCCTCGACCGTGTCCGGGGCGAAACGTTCCCCCCGGATCACCGCGTCGGCGGGAACGATCCGCTCCACGGCCCGATCGCGGCTGGCGTCGACGCCGGCGGCGACGACCGCGCAGAACGCCGCGGTGCCGATCGCCAGCACCACGACGACCAGCGGCGCGGCGACGGCGGATCGCCCGGCCCGCGCGGTGCCGAGGAATGTCACGCTGCCGCGCGTCCGCGCGGCCAGCCGGCTGACCAACCGCAACGGCCAGGGGTACGCGCGCAGCGCGAGCACCGCCGCAGCGACCGCGAGCAGCACCGGCACGGACACCAGCAGCGGGTCCACCTCGCCGAGGGTGAGCCCGCGTCGGCGCAGCAGCACTGCGGCGAGCCCGGCCAGCAGCAGCAGGAAGACCTCGACGGTGAGCCGGCGCGCCGACGGGCGCACTCGGACCAGGTCCCGGCGAGCGACACCGCCGCCCTGCACCGCCAGCGTCGCCAGCGGCAGCGCCAGGGTGACCAGCACGGTCGCCGCCGCGGCGTACCGGGCGGTCGGATCCGGAGCGCCGGGGAACAGGGTGCCGAGCAACCAGCCGACCAGGGCGGCGACCGGCACCACCAGCAGTGACTCGGCCAGACTGCGCCGGGCGCCGGCGGTGGCGGCGCCACCACGGGCACGGATCAGCGCGAACTCCGAGCGGCGCCGGCGGGTGGCCAGGATGGCCGCGAGCACGATCAGCCCGGCCAGGGTGGCCAGCACGCCGGCGCCGATGACCGCGAGCAGGGTACGGGCGGCGTTCACCTGGGCGGCGAACGCCCGCAGCGGAACGTCGACGCCGATGGTCAACGTGAAGCCCGCCGGAACGTTGCGCTGCATCTCCTGCAGGCCGCCGATCATCTGGTCCAGACCGCGTGCGTCGATCCGGTCGACGCCCAGTCGGTACCGCCACTCGGACTGGATCGGCCAGCCCTCCGCGGCGCGCTTGTTCATGGCGGATTGAGCGATCACGCCCGTGATGGTGAACGGCTGTCCGTCGCCGACCGGTTCGATGACCCGCAGCAGCTGCGGCAGTCCGTCCCACATCCCGTCCGCGCGGTCGATGGGCCGGAACAACCCGGACACCACCACAGGTTTCGGGTCGACGAAGGTGCCCGCGAGGTCGACGGTGCCGATGCGCAGCCGGCTGCCGGCGCGCAGGTTGAGCTTGTGGGCCACGTCGACGTCCAGCGCCACCTCGATCGGCCGGTCCGGGACGTAGGTCTCACTCGGCCAGGCGCCCTCGACGAGGGCGCCGGCGTCCTGAACCCCGGGCATGGCCCGCAGGCCCAGGTCGACAAGCAGGTTGCGGGCCGCGAGATCCGGCCCGACCAGGCGGGTCGGGGGGAGGTCCACCCGGTGCCACCGCTCGGTGACCGCCGAGCGCACCTGCGGCGGCATCGCCGCGGCCAGGGCGTCGGATCGCTCCTGCGCTTCCGCCATTGCCGTCTTCGTCGTGGGAACGGCGGAGTTCGACGTGTACGAAAGGTCCCGGCGGGCGGCGGGCTCGCTGGCGAGCTGCGACCGCAACCCCTGTTCCGCGAGCCGGTTGACGAGTCGGGGCACTCCACTGACCAGCAGCGTGACCACCAGGGTCAGCACCGCCAGAAGCAGGAACTGCCCGCCGTACGCCCGGACCCGGCGGGCGGCCGCGCCGACGCTCATCGTTCTCCCCCGATTCGCAGCTGCACCGCCGCCACCCGCTGACGGATGCCGGCGGCGATGAACGCGCTGAAGGCGAGCGCCGCCAGCAGCAGGCCGACCGCGGTCAGGCCGATGGGCACCCAGGGCAGCGCGAAGGCCGCCGGGGGCACCGGCCGGCCGGCGGCCGGGGTGAGGATGACCAGCGGAGCCATGGTGGCCCCGACCGCGGCGCCGAGCAGCAGCCCGACCCCGACGCCGATGCCGGCCAGGAAGGTCTGCTCGGCCAGCAACGCCCGGGCCAGCACCCGCGGTGTCGCGCCGAGGGTGTGCAGCACCGCGAACTCGCCGAGCCGGCGCCGGGCGGTGGCCCACACGTCGACCATGAGACCGACCAGGGCGAGCAGCACCGCCCCGAGCGCGGCGGCGAGCATCCCCGTCCGCGACCCGCGCCAGTACGGGTCGTCGGCGGCGGCCTCGATCACGGCACGCCGGTCGAGGACGGTGACGCCGGCCAGCTCACCGCTGGCGCGGGCCGCAGCCGCCGGGTCGTCGGCGCCGATCCACCACTCCGGCACCGGCCGGATGGTTCCGCCGGAGCGGATCAGCGCGTCGACCGCCGTGGGCAGGTCGAGCAGCACGCCCTCGCCGGTGGTGGTCGGCACGGAGTCCAGTTCGCCGAGCAGTCGGGCCGGCACGGACGCGCCGGAGAGGGTCAGGTCGAACGTGTCGCCGGTGTGCAGGCCCAACGCGTCACGTACTCCGGCGGTCATCAGCACCGGGACGGGTGCGATCTGCCCGGCGGGCACGATGGCGAACCGGGTGGGCGGTTGGTAGGCGAACTGTCCGCCGGGGATCACCTCCACCGGGAAGCTCGCGGCGATCCCCGTCGCGGTGGCCTGCGCCGCGGCGGGCGCCTGGTTGTCCGCCTGGCGGCCGGTCGTCGTGCTCCAGTCCCCGGTCAACTCGGCGGGTCGCGTCGTGCCGTCCGCCCCGACGAGCGTCAGCCCGTCCACCTGGAGCCGGTACGAGTTCCCGGCCGCCGCCCCGCCGTCGGCCTCGAAGCCGGCGAGGCGCAGCCGCGCCGGGCCCACGTCGGGCAACCGCACGGTGAACGGCGCGGCCCGTCCGTCGCTGGTGGCGCTGACCGCCGGCAGCCGGAAGGCCAGCCCGTCGGTGCTGGTGACCAGCAGCGCCACCGCGATCTGCTGTGGCCGGACGGCCTGGTCGACGGGGGTGCGAGCCGTGCCGGTGATCGCACGGGTGCCGACGGGCAGTTCGACGCCGGCGGGGGCGCCGCGCGCGGCGACCATCCGTTGGTACTGCGTCGACACCGGCTCGTCGCTGAGCCGGTCGGCGAGCCGGACGACGCCTGTCGCGCTGGCCGGGTCGAACCCGATCACGGTGACGGGCAGGTCCGCACGGCCGATGCGTACCTCGTCGCGCCACGCCGGCACCGCCCGGTGCACGCCCGGCAGCGCGGCGAGCTGACCGGCCCGAGCCGGCGGGGCGGAGCCGGCCCGCTCGGTCACCCGCAGGTCGGCGCCGACCGTGTGGCCGGCCTGCTCGACCTGGGACCGCTCCCCCGTGCTGATCAGTGACCAGGCCAGGGTGCTCCCGCCGACGGCGAGGGCGAGCAGCAGCACGGGCCCGGCGTGCGGACGCCGGCCGGCCTGCCACATGCCGAACATGGTGGCCGTCCACGGCCGCCGGTCGACGAACCGCTCGGCGAACCGGGTCAGCGGCGGGAGCACCCGCAGCGCCAGCACGGCCCCGGCCAGCACGCCGAGGGTCGGGGCGGCCACCAGCAGCGGGTCGAGCCCGAGACGGCCGTTCGAGCCGGCCAGCGGTGAGGCGTACCGGCGCAGTTGCACCCAGGCGAGCACGGCGAGTGCGACCAGCACCAGGTCGACGCTGGCCCGCTGGATGCTCGCCGACCGGTTTGGTCGGGACCGGGCGGCCATGTCGGCCACGTACGTGCCGGCCCCCCGCAGCGTCGGCGCGACCATGGCCACCAGGCATCCGGCGGCGGTCGCCGCGGCAGCCGCCCAGACCAGGGTGGTGTTGCCGCCGGCGGCGGACAGTTCCGCCGCCCCGCCGGGCCGGACGAACCGCAGCGCCTCCCCGGCGATCACCGGCCCGAGCAGGGCGGCCGGCGCCACCACGAGGGTCGCCTCCCGGGCGGCCAGGCCCGCCAGTTGCCTCCGGGCGGCGCCCCGGGCGCGCAGCAGCGCGGTCTGTGGACGACGGTCCTCGTGCAGCAGGGCGGCGACCAGCACCAGCGCGTACCCGCCGAGCACCAGGATGAGCAGCAGCGGGGTGGCCAGTGCGGAGCGTCCCACCAGGTCGGCGCGGCCGATCCGGTCGAGCAGTTGGTCCATCTTCGTCAGGGACTGCGCCGAGCTGCCGAGTTGGGCGGCCTCCGGCACCGCCGTCGAGGCCGCGTTCACGGCAGCCCGCACCGCGGGCAGGTCACCGGCGTCGACGCCGCCGAGGTCCGGTTCGGCCAGCCAGGACGCCGTCACCGAGCCCGGGAAGGCGGTCGCGAAGTCGGCCGGGTCCAGCGCGAACGGCCCGTACGAGGTGGCCGACCCGGCGCTGCCCGCACCCACACCGGGGGCCAGCAGCCAGTACACCTCGGTCGGGTCGCGGGGCCGCCAGGTGCCGGCGAGCACCACCTCGCTGGCCTTCTCGGTGGAGCGGTCCCGCAGCGGGATCCGCTCGCCGGTGGTCAAGCCGAGTGTCGTGGCGACCCGTTCCGGCAGGCTCACCTGGAGGGGTTTCGCTCCGGGACGCGGCCACGCTCCGCTGGTCAGCTCGGCGTGCGCGGCCAGGTCGTCGAGGGTGGCCAGGTTCGCGAAGATCGGCTCGTCGCCCGTACGCGGCACCGAGCCGAGGTCGCCGGTCAACTCCCGGCCGGTGCCGTACCGGGCCCCGGCGACGGTGACCGGGACCCCGGCGAGCCCGTCGGCGAACTCGGCCCGTGCCGCCTGGTCGCGGGTGGCTAACTCGGCGGCGTCACGCCCGCCGGCGCCGCTGATCAACAGGCCGCGCTCCTCGGCCGGCGACGCGGCGACCAGCGCCCGCTGCCCGGCGTCCACCGCCCGGCGGTTGTAGTCGGACAGGCCGGTGACCAACGCTACGGCCACCAGGGCGGCGATCACCGCGGCAACCAGCAGACCCCGCGCCTCGCGGGCCCGCCTCCACACCAGCTTCATCCGACGCCTCCCCTGGCCCTGGTGGGCCGACGACCTTCAAACAGGTCACCCACGGGGAAAGGTTCGCGCCCGTTACATGATCGTTATTACGAGCACGGCCGGTGCGGTCACGTTCCGCACAAGACAGCGGCGATGACGTACCTCATGGGGTTTCCTCCTCCTCGACCCACTCGAGCAGATCTCCGGGCTGGCAGTCGAGCACTCGGCACATCGCTTCCAGGGTGCTGAAGCGGACGGCCTTGGCGCGGCCGTTCTTCAGCACCGCCACGTTCGCCGGGGTGAGCCCGACGCGCTCGGCGAACTCGCCGACGCTCATCTTGCGCTTGGCCAACTCGACGTCGATGCGGACGATGATGGGCATCAGATCACCGCTTCCATGTCGGTCCGCAGCGTGGTGGCCTGCCGCAGCAGCGCACGCATCACGACCATGAGGAGCCCGAGCACCGTCACGCCCATCGTCAACAGGAACAGCAGGATCGGGCCGCCCGGGTCGTCCGCGTTGAATCCGACGTAGAGGAAGACGCCCACCAGCACCAACCAGCCCGCACCGATGGCCCACACGATCAGGTCGACCCACCTCAGGGACGCCTCGGTGAAGATCCGGTCGTTCTTGACCAGGCTGAGCAACTGCCAGGTGCACACGATCACCACCTGGACGCACAGCACCCAGAACACCGTCACGGCGGTCAGCGGCCACCGCAGGTAGGCGTGCTCCGGCGACTCCTGGGCCATGTGCGCGAACTGCCCGGGCAGCGAGAAGGTCTGAAATCCGATCAGGACCACGAACAGCACCACAAGGACGACCCTGAGAGCGGCTACCGCTCGACGTTCAACAGCCATGCATCGAGTTTCGCTCGTTACCTATCGAAAGTCAATCGGTACGGGATCCGCGCCATCCGGGTGGACCCGCATACTTGGACCGTGACCAACCAGAGCGACGCCCTCCCTGTGCTGACGATCGACGGCGCCTCGTTCGTCGACTTCGCCGGCTTCGTACGCGAGTTCTCGCGGCTGCTGCCGCACGCCACGTGGAACGGAAACCTCGACGCCTTCAACGACATCCTGCACGGCGGCTTCGGCACCCCCGAGACGCCGTGGGTGCTCAGGTGGCTCAGCTCCGACGCGTCGCGGGAGGCGCTCGGTCATGACGCGACGGCCCGATGGCTGGAGCAGATCCTGCGCACCTGCCACCCGTCGAACCGCGCCGGCATCGAGGCCAGGCTGCGCAACGCGCGACGCGGCCACGGGCAGACGCTGTTCGACATGATCGTCGAGATCATCCGCGACCACGGCCCACGCGGCGAGGAATCCGAGAACGGCATCATCCTCGAACTGCTCTGAACCGCGGCGGACGAACCAACCGCACCGTAACGATCTGGTCGGGATCAAGTCCGCGGTTGGCTGGCGAGAAGGGAACCCGGGTGCCGATCGCCTACGTTCGCCGGTGGTAGTGGTTGCGGCGCGGCAGTTGCTCCGGGTCGAGCCAGGCCGGCGGCACGAACTCCGGGTGCCCGTCGCCGCCGAGGCGGACAGCCCAGTCGCTCTGATGGACGTGGCGGTGGTGGTGGCCGCAGAGCAGGACGGCGTTGTCGAGGCTGGTCGGGCCACCGTCAGCCCAGTGGCGGATGTGGTGGGCGGCGCACCAGCGCGGTGGTCGGTCGCAGCCCGGGAACGCGCAGCCGCCGTCCCGGAGGACCAGGGCTCGACGCAGCGGACCAGAGATGAGACGGCGCTGTCGACCCACATCGAGAACCTGGCCGGCACCGCCCAGCACGGCAGGCAGGATGGCGGCATCGCAGGCGAGCCGACGCACCGTGTCGGGGGTGAGCCGCAAGCCGACATCGAGCGCGCCGGCGCCCAATTGCCGGGTCAGCCCGTCGAAGCTGGTGGTGACGACGAGCTGGGCGGGATCGCCGCCATGTTCGGGCAGCTCACCGGTACGCAGGGCGAGCCGGCACACGTCGGCGAGAGCATCGTGGCGGCGCTGACCGGCACAGCGGGTGTCGTCGGGGCCGGAGGGCGCGCTCAGCGGATCGATGGCGGCGCGCAGCAGCGCGGCGGCCTCCGCGTCGAGCGTGCCGGCGACACGCAGCCGACCGCCGGTCTGCTCGGAGATGGTGACGTGCCGGTCGCGGGCGGCTCGGGCGGCCTCGGCCTTCAAGGCCGCCTCGGCGGCGGCATCGGCGAGGTCGGGGGCGACGTGGTCGAGGATCCGAGTGCCCATCTTGCGCAGCAGGATGGGATCGAACTGCTCGGCCCACTCCACCAGCACGCCGACGGCCTTGTCGGCGACCTCGGCGCCCGCCGAGGCCGTCACCGTGGCGGCCGTCTCGGCGATGACCCGGGCCTGCTCGACGCTAACCGCCCCATCCGCCAGGGCGGCCCGCACGCCGGGCGGTGCCACGTCGAGCGACGCAGCGAGGCCGACCAGCCGACGGGCGGCGGCGACGTCGAGGCGCAGGCGGTGGCGCAGCCACACCGCCGTCGAGGACGCGCCCTGCGCAACCGCGACGCCTCGGCCGTCCAGCTCGCGCACCGCCGCCACCTGCACCGCGGCCAAACGTTGTTGCAGCCGGTGAGTGGCATCGATCGTCGCGATCAGGTCATGCTCGGAGAGGGCCCAGGCGGCAGCGTCGGCGCAGGCCGCCACCGCATTCTCCGCCCGCGCCAGCTCATCGATCACACACGAATTTTAGAACGGGTGTACGACAACTTCGGGTTCCTCGCAGGACCACATGCCACCCGAGCAGAGCAAGGTCCTCAGCCGTCGGCCAACTCCGGCAGATGCTCCCTGATCCAGGCCATCACGTCCGCCTTCCGCCAGACCTTTCCCTGCACCAGATCCGCCACCGACTCCGAGAAGTTCCGGTGGCTGGTGACGACGTGCACCCGCTGCTTGCTGATGCCGCCGAGCATCGCTCGAATCTCCGCAGCGCCCACCAGCTCCACACGGCGGACGCTAGAGAGTTGCCCTAGCTCCTTCACTCGGGGCAACGCCCCGGTCACCGTAAAGGGCATGTCTACGTCGGACGCGCCCATCCCTGGTCGATGCCGTTCGCGTTACGCCTCATCGACCGGCGCGCGGCGCTGAAGGCACCTGCAGCCAGTGCGGGCGATTCCGCCCCGTCCGCAAGACGCCTCACAGCGGGTTCCGTTGCGAGGGCTGCCTTCCACGTCCACTGCGTCATTGCGCCGGCTGCCAACGACGGCGCACCGTTCAAGCCGTCTGGCCGATCGGCCCGGTCTGCTCGTCCTGCTGCAACACCATCCGCAACCACCCAGCGCGCTGCCCGAACTGCGAGAAGACCCGCGTGCTGGCCGGCACCGACGCCGGCGGCGGTCGGATCTGCGGCCCGTGCGCCGGAGCACGCGACTACACCTGCACCGGATGCGGACGCCCCGGCCACACCTACGCCGACCAGCGCTGCGCCTGGTGCCTGCTCGACGAACGCGTCAGCGACCTCCTCACCGGTGATCACGGCACGATCGCGGCCCAGCTGCGACCGCTGCGCGCCCGCACTCACCAACACCGACCGCCCCGAATCCGTCCTCACCTGGATCCGCCGGCCCCGCACCGAGCTACCCCCCGAGCACCGTCAGTTCGTGCAGCCGTTCGGCCTCTGGCACGTGCTGCACCGCGCCGGGCGCCGCTCACACCAATTCGGCCCGCGCACCGCCCAAGCCGCAGCCAAAGACCGCCGCTACATCCACACCGCCGCCGCGTTCCTCGCCTGGGTCGCCGGCGCCCTGGTCCTGCTCTTCGGCATCGCACTCGCACGTGTGCTCCACCTGACCACGACCGACGTCACCTTCAGCAAGGACGTCCCCTCCGGCATCACGTTTGGCAAGCAACCAATCCCGCTGCCACCGAAGATCGCGGCGGTCGTCGCCAAGCTCATCAACGACCGCGGCCGGCCAGCCACCACACCGATCACCCTGCAAGCACTCAGCCAAGCTCTCACCCGCAACGGGATCACAGCCCACCTCGACCGCACCGCCGCCATGCTCGACCTCGCCGCTGACATCCCCGCCGCCGTGCTCGCCGACCTCCTCGGCATGAGCGCCGGCACCACCGACAAGTGGAACCGCCTCACCAGCCGCGACCGGACCCACTACCTCGAAGCCCGAACCGACACGACATAGCCCTGCTTGTCGGCTTACGGTTCCGGCGACGCATGTCTGATGCTCACGATGAGTAACCGGTGGACGTGGGTGTCGCCCGAATCGCGGCAGATGAGTGCACGACCAGCATGCACCGATCGGGGACACCTATGCTGTGCGGTCATGGTGTCCTTCATCCGAAATGTTTCGTTCGACTGCCCTGATCCCTACGCCTTGGCGCAGTTCTGGAGCGAGGTGGTCGGCCACCCTGTAGACCCGGATTTCGTTCCCAGCGACACCGAAGTCGTCATCGAACCACCGGGAGGGCCCCGGCTGTTCTTCCAGGCCGTTCCCGAGGACAAGACTGTGAAGAATCGCGTGCATGTCTGCCTCCAGCCGGGTGACCGGGACCGCGACGCGGAGGTCGACCGCCTCCTGGCGCTGGGCGCGAAGGTCCTGGACGACCACCGCACGTCGGGCGGCGATGGCTGGGTCGTTCTGCTCGATCCAGCCGGGAACGAATTCTGCATGACCCGCTCGGCCGCAGAGCGCCAATCCTGAGCAACGTGCCGCGATTCCCCTACGCTCTCACCTCGGCATGTGCGTATGCTCACCTCGGCATGTGCGTATGCCGGCCGAGTCAGCACTTCGTGACGCCGCGTAGGGCGCGGATCGCGGCATGAGCGCGCACGTGGTCGAGGTCGCTCGCCGGGCTTACCGTCGTGGTAGAAGGTTACCCATGTGACGTTGCTGAATCATCACCAATGAAACTCAAGATGGCTTGGCGACCGAATAAGTTCTACCATCTTGTCAAAGCCAGCGGATCGCTTGATAGCATCCGGCGCAAAGGCAAACCGCGCCAGACCGACGATCATTTTGGAATAGGCAGTTTCCGGGGAGAGCATTTCGCACACTTTGGCATCAGTCAGAGCTCCGGCATTGTCGCCGAGCAAAAGCTTGCTCCTGGCGAGCAAAAAGCGCACGTAACTGTCATGCGGCGCAACTTCTACGGCTCGAATGTACGACTCGTGCGCTGGGTTTCCCATAATCTCTTGCGTAATTCCGAGGTTAGCCCAGATGCGAGCATCCTCCGGATACTTTCGAGTTGCCGCGATGAAAATTTCTAAGCCCAGCTCTGGCGCATTGAGCTCCTTTACCAGCGATGCTGCCAGGCCGTTTACCTCCTTGGCCGACGTCGCGGATTTGCGAAGGCCACGCGCTAAGCGCTCAACTCGGACCTTATCGCCTAGGTGGGCAGCTCGTTGCATCTGCATTATTTGAACTCCTCGGTCCTTCGGATCGATTTCGTGTGCTCGATCCAAATAGTGGTCGAGGAGGTCCAGTCGACCCGTCTCACTGTATAGGCCGATCAACACCGAATGCGCCCGAAGGTCGTTCGGGCAGTTTTCTAACGCCTCTATCGCATATCTTTCTGCTTCCTCGAAGCGTCCCGCCCGACGTAGGGCTGTACTGTAATTGATCCTCAGCACGTCACTGATCGCTCCGCCTTCGTCGTAGACGATGCCATTCCCTCCTGATATCTTGAGCGCTTTCTCATGGAGCTCCAATGATTCCTCATGACGACCCATGCGCGATAGGCTAGCCGCGCGCGCAGAAAGCTCTCCAAAGGTTGGCTTCTTTGCTTCGTAATGCGTTCGGACATGAACAGCAAGCAGCGATGCGACTCTAGCCGCCGATTCGCGCAAGTCAGGAGATGCGGCAAGAAGTGAGGCCAGTGCTGCCGCAATCTCAGGACCTACGTGCGGGCGCACTGCTGATGCCAGATCCTCGGACCTTGTGTTCGCCACTTCTGACGGCCGTAGGCCGGCGAGGAGCTCGAAGGATAGTACGCCGAGCGCGAAGGAGTCTGAGCGCTCATCAGGCATTGTGCCGGCAACCGTTTCGGGCGCCATATACGGCAGGGTTCCCCCCAATGCGACCGGGCTTGATTGCTGGCTAGGACCCACAGAGCGCGCGAGGCCGAAGTCAGATAACTTGGCGTTGAGATTGGCGTCGAGCAGAACATTTTCGGGCTTAAGATCACCGTGAATTACATTGTTATCATGCAGGAATGCCAAGCCGGACGCTACTTGAGTGAGAATGGTCAACTTGCGGGCTTGATCAGCTCGATCTACACGAAGGAAGTCGCGAAGGTCCCCGCCGGGGACGAACTCGAGCGCTAACTCTGGCGGTGAGGCCCTGGGCGTATAACCCAGAATCTGAACTACACATGGGTGCGGAGGCAGCAGGCAAAGATGTGCCGCTTCGTCGTCGAATCGCTCCCTCGCCCCACTTCGCCATTGCGCATTCTTGTCTAATGATTTTATCACTATCATATAGCCGTCTTGGCGGGCACAGACGTATACCGTACCCATCCCTCCGTGCAGAATTTGTTTCACATGGAATCCGCTGTCGATATGCTCACCCACCCGGTAGCGGTCAGGCATTAGCAATTCGCTCCTTTGGCGCCGGGGGATCGGTCGATTCTATTCCCGAGCCTTCGTCGGTTAGCTCCTTAAGGATCTCGCCCGATCGCCACGATTTGATCAAGTCTCCCGACTCCCGGAGGGCCTTCACCGACGTGAGTACCTGTATTCGTGCAATTCTTGCTAGGTCCTGGAACTCCTCAACGGAGACCTTACGCCTTTTTGGGATCTGAATGGCCGCATTAACTGTTGCGAACGCCGCTTCGAGTGAATCGGCTGCAGAATCCATTTTCTGACGCACCACGGCCAGGTTTGCCTTCTCTCGATCTTTCCGTCGCTCAGACAGGTAGAGCTGCCAAACCGCAAGCAAAAAAGAAACGACGGAAATGACGCCTAACACCAAGTCCACAGCGTTGTACTTCACGCGGCTTCGCCTCCACGATTCCGGAAGGGCACGGTTATAGCGTACGAGAACCGGTCAAGGCTTGGTAGAAACGATCATCCGATACCTATCCGCTCATCGGCAGATCCGGACGCCGCCGGGTCGACCAACATGACTGGCTGTAGTTGATCGTTGCAGAGCAAGCTCGGCCGTGAGCCGCAGCCGCACTCATAGATGTCGATAACTGCCGTGCGCTCGGTGGCGATCCGGCGCCCGATCCGACGGAGCTGTTCACCCGGGTTCTGGCGTGGACCGCCCAGCCATCCCCGTGAGGCAGGGCCGGTCAGGCGCTCTCGCGCTTGGCGCGGCTGGGCTGCACGCGCTTGGGTTCGCCGGGCATCTTGGGGTGGTCCGGCGGGTACGGCAGGTCGCCCTGGCCGGCCGCGGCGTCGCGCTCGGCCCACTCCAGCAGGGGCGTGATGTCCCACGGGGAGTCGTCGATGCCGGCGTGCGGGTCGCCCTGCTCGGCGAGGCGGGTCGGGACGCTGCGCAGGTCGAAGTCGTCCGGGTCGACGTCGGGCAGCTCGTCCCAGGTGACCGGGGTGGAGACGGTGGCCCGCGGGTTGGCCCGCAACGAGTACGCGCAGGCGATCGTCCGGTCCCGGGCCATCTGGTTGTAGTCGACGAAGACCCGGGTGCCGCGCTCCTCCTTCCACCAGGCGGTGGTCACCAGGTCGGGGTTGCGGCGCTCCACCTCCCGGGCCAGCGCGATGGTGGCGCGACGCACCTCGGTGAACGTCCAGCGGGGCTGGATGCGCAGGTAGACGTGCACGCCGCGCCCCCCGGAGGTCTTCGGCCAGCCGGTCGCGCCGAGCTCGTCGAGGAGCGCGCGGACCTCCCCGGCGGCGCGCGCCGCGTCGGCGAAGTCGGTGCCGGGCTGCGGGTCGAGGTCGATGCGCAGCTCGTCGGGGCGATCCACGTCGGCGGCGCGCACCGGCCACGGGTGGAAGACGATCGTGCCCATCTGTGCCGCCCAGGCCACGTGCGCCAGGTCGGCCGGGCAGAGTTCGGCCGCGCTGCGACCGCTCGGGAAGGTGATCTGGGCGGTGGTCACCCAGGGCGGCACGCCTCGGGTGGGCACCCGCTTCTGAAAGAACGCCTCACCCTCGATGCCCTCGGGGAAGCGTTGCAGCGTGGTGGGCCGGTCCCGCAGGGCGCGCATGATCCCGTCGCCGACCGCCAGGTAGTAGTGGAAGACGTCCGCCTTGGTGAACCCCCGCTGCGGGAAGATCACCCGGTCCGGACTGCTCAGCCGTACGCTGCGCCCGGCCACCTCGACCTCGGCGACCGCTGCCTTGGTGCCACCCATCCCGCGACCATATGCCACGCCCCCGACGTTCGACGTACCGTTGACGGGTGAGTCTTGACGACAACAACCTGCCCAAGACCGAGGACGAGTGGCGTGTCCGCCTGAGCCCCGAGGAGTTCCACGTCCTGCGGGAGGCCGGCACCGAACGCCCGTGGACCGGCGAGTACGTGGACACCAAAACCCAGGGCGTCTACCACTGTCGGGCCTGCGGTCTGGAACTCTTCTCCAGCGACACGAAGTTCGACTCGCACTGCGGGTGGCCGAGCTTCGACGACGCCATCCCGGGTCGGGTCAAGGAGATCGAGGACCGCAGCCTCGGCATGGCTCGTACGGAGATCCGCTGCGCCCGCTGCGACAGCCACCTCGGGCACGTGTTCCACGACGAGGGCTTCACCCCCAAGGACACCCGGCACTGCGTCAACTCGATCTCGGTCCGGCTGGAACCGCGCTGACGGGCACGCTCAGGGCGTACCCCTGAGCAGCTCGACCTCGGCGCTGCGGGACTGGTCGATCCGCCGGGCCAGATCGCGGACCCGCTCGTTGCGGCCGACGCCGACCTGGGCCCGGGCCAGGTCGGCGGCGGCCCGCTGGTGGTCGGCGAGGACCTCGCGCAGCACCCGGTCGACGTCGGCGTCCGACGCGGCCCGCAGCCGGTCGAGCGCGGTGTCGTCGCCGTGCCCGGCGTGGTCGTGCCCGGCCGCGCTGACGCCCGGCCCGGTCGTGGGCAGCCAACCGCGCATGGCCGACAGCTCGTCGGCCTCGGTCGCCTCGATGGCGGCGGCCAGGGTGCGCAGCGCGTCGTCGCGCAGCCGGTCCCGGGCGAGCCGGACGATCTGCACCGTGCGTTCGCTGTGCCCGATCATCGTGCTCAGGAACACCACGTCGATGCCGCTCATCTCGGCTCCGGCCGGCGGCGCTCCGGCCGGCGGTGCTCCGGCCGCCGCGGGCCCGGCCGCCGCCGACGCGGCCGGGGACGCGGGAGCCGGCGGGCCCTCCGACGGCCCGGCGCAGGCGGTGAGCAGCGACGCGGCGAGCAGGCACGTCAGCAGGGTTGCGCGGGGCATGCCGGGGGCTCCGATCATCCGGGGACGGCGACACGGGTGCGGCCGGGGCCGCACCCGTGCGGGTCAGACCTGTTGCCAGAGCGCCGGCACGTTCGGCGGCTCCCAGCCGGGGATCGCCGTGTGGGCCTGCCGGCAGCGGTACGTCAGTCCGCCGTAGGTGACCTGGTCGCCGACCTGGTACGCCCGGCCGGCGGTCCAGGTGCCACCCGTCGGGGGCGGGGTCGTCGGCGCCGTGGTCGGGCTGGTGGTCGGCCGCGGCGTGAGTGAGGTGGTCGGCGTGGGGGTGGGCGTCGACCCGCCGCCGCCGATCTGCACGTCGATGCAGGAGTAGAACGCGTTCGCGGTGTCGGCGATGTTCCACACGGCGAGGATCTTCTGGCGGCCGGAGAAGCCACCCAGGTTGACGGTGTGCGAGACCGTCGCGCCCGGCTGCTGCCCGTTGCCGTTGACCACGCCGACGCGGGTGTTGCCGATCCAGTACTCCCAGTTGCTGGTGGCGTGCCGGGCGGTGTTGACCCAGGTGAAGGTCAGCGAGCTGCCGACCGACGTGGCCGGCCAGCCCCGACTGTCGTCGTTGAGGACGGCGAACTGGGCGATGCCGGCGTTGCAGCTCTTCAGACCCTTGGGCCCTTCGACGCTCTGCGGCTCGTACTTGATCTGCCCGCAGTCGGGCACCCGGCCCTGCGCGCAGAGCGCCTGCCGGCTCGGTGGGGCGGAGACGTAGCCGTGCGCCTGGGCGGGCGCGGCGACGGTGAGGGTGGCGGCGACAGCGCCCGCCGCCACCAGCGGGACGGTGATTCTTCGACGCATGGGGGCAGCTCCTTCTCCAGGTGCGGTGAGGTGCCCCCAAGGTAATTTAAACTTTATTAACAGTAAAGGCCGTGGTCGATAAATACATCGATGGTGACGACTTCGCTCCTCAGAGTCGCAGCAGGCTGCCGCGGTCGTCGACCACGTCGGCCGTCTCGTCGTCGAGCCAGACCCCGCCGCTGGCGAGATAGCGGAACCGGTACTCCCCCGGGCTGAGCTTCACGGTCACCGTCCGGGTGCCGTCGCGGCGGGCCACCAACTCGTGCCGGCCGGGCTCCCAGTCGTTGAAGGAGCCCACGACGCTCACCGGGCCGGGCGGGGCGTCCCGTGGGAGGCAGAACGTCACCCGGGTCTGGCTGCCGAAGAGCTTGTTGCGTTTGATCATGGCGATCCTCCGGGGGTCACGGCGGTTCATCGGGCCTAACGGACGACACGCCGGAGCCGACACGCCGCCCGGCCCGACCAGCTGGCGGTAATTCGCCCGCCGCCACCCTGCCCTGAGGCACTCTGGTGGCACATGTCCTGATACGGGGGGTTTTTCGGTGGCAACCTGCGAGGTCTGCGGCAACGACTACTGGATGGCGTTCGAGGTGCACACCGTCAGCGGTGACGTGCACACCTTCGACTCGTTCGAGTGCGCGATCCACCGCATGGCACCCATCTGCGAACACTGCCAGATCAAGATCGTCGGGCACGGCGTGGAGGTCAACGGCCGGTTCTTCTGCTGCGGGCACTGCGCCCGCGCGGTCGAGGGCACCGAGGGCGCCGAGATCCGCGACGCCGTCGGCGCCCGCCCCGCCTGACCGCGCGCCCTGCGGTACGGTCGCCCGATGCGGCCACTGCTGGGCGTCCTGCCCCCGCCGCGCTCCTGAGCGGAGCGCCGCGCCCCACACCGACCGGGTGACCGACCCGGGCCGGCCAGTTCGCCGTACGCGCTCCGTCGACGTCGTCCCCGTCAACGTCACCCCACCGGAGCGCACCCGTGTCCACGTCCCGTACCGCGCCGCCGGCCGCCCCGGCCCCGGCCGCCCTGAAGGCCCGCACCGGCCTGATCCAGATCACCGTCACCGGAGTCCTGTGGGGCACCACCGGCGTGGCGGTGCAACTGCTGCGCGAGGGCACCGGGCTCAGCCCGGTGAGCATCGGCTTTTTCCGCCTCGCGATCGCCGCGCTCGTCCTGCTGGCGTGCACCGCCGGCCGGCTCCGCACGCTTCCGGCCGCCCTGCGCGCGGCACCCGTACCGCTGCTGCTCACCGGCGTCGGCCTCGGCCTCTACCAGGCGCTCTACTTCGCCGCCGTGGCGCTCGCCGGGGTCAGCGTGGCCACCGTGGTGAGCCTGGGCCTGGCGCCGGTGCTCGCCGCGACCTGGGAGTCGCTGCGGGCCCGCCGGCTCCCCGGCCCGGTACGCCTCGGCACCCTGGTCACCGCCGTGGCCGGGCTCGCCCTGATCACCGGGGCCACCGCCGAGCCCACCACGGCCGCGCCGGCCCCGCTGCTGGGCCTGCTCGCGGCCGCCGGGTCCGGCCTCGGGTACGCGGTGACGACCCTGATCAGCCGCCAGGTGTCGCAGCACACCGCACCGATGACACTGACTACCATCTCCACTGTGGTCGGCGCGCTGACCCTGGCGCCGATGGCACTGGTCGCCGGCGTCGCCGTCGACGTACGCCTCGACACCCTGGCGCTGTTGCTGCACCTCGGCGTCGTCACCACCGCCGTGGCGTACGCGCTGTTCTACGCCGGGCTGCGCACGACCGCGGGCAGCGTCGCGGCCGTGCTGACCCTGCTCGAACCGCTGACGGCGGCGGCGCTGGCCGTGGCGCTGCTGCACGAGCCGCTCCCACTGCCGGTGCTCCTCGGCGGCGCGCTGCTGCTCGCCGCCGTGGCCGCCACCTACCTCGCACCGACCCGTGGGGACGCCGCGTGAGCCGGCCCGGCCTACCATCGGTGGGTGTCCCAGCAGACCACCGAGATCCGGGTGGCGTCCTTCGCCGACCTGGACGCCCGCACCTTCCACGACCTGCTCAAGCTGCGCATCGACGTGTTCGTGGTGGAGCAGAACTGCCCCTACCCCGAGCTCGACGGGCGGGACGTGGAGCCGGGCACCCGCCACCTCTGGTTGACCGACGGCGGGGCGCCGCTGGCGTACCTGCGGATCCTCGCCGACCCCGACGGCGCCGCCCGGATCGGTCGGGTGGTGGTGGCCCCGCAGGCGCGCGGCGGCGGGCAGGCGGGCCGGCTGATGACGGCTGCGCTGGATCTGGTCGGCAACCGGCCCTGCGTGCTGGAGGCCCAGTCGCACCTGGTCGATTTCTACGCCCGGCACGGCTTCGCGGTGAGCGGCCCGGAGTACGTCGAGGACGACATCCCGCACACCCCGATGCGCCGCAAGGTCATTGACGTCTGACGATCGACCTGGCATCGTGCCGGGTAGAGCCAGCGCGGGAGCAACGCAGTAGGCACGGGAGCGGGCAACTCCCGGCTGTCCGGGTGTCGTCGTCCGACCTCATCCCCCCGGGGGCTCCATGTCCACTCTCGCCCGATCACCACGCGTGCTCCGGCCACTCGCCATCGCGGCGGCCGCCACGCTCCTGCTGACCACCGCGCTGAGCGTCGCGCTGGTCCAGCCCGCCTCCGCGCACGGCTCGGTCGTCGACCCGGCCTCGCGCAACTACAGCTGCTGGCAACGCTGGGGCAGCGACTTCCAGAATCCCCGGATGGCCACCGAGGACCCGATGTGCTGGCAAGCCTGGCAGGCCGACCCGCAGGCCATGTGGAACTGGAACGGGCTGTTCCGCGAGGGTGTGGCCGGCAACCACCAGGCCGCCGTCCCCAACGGCCAACTGTGCAGCGGCGGACGCACACAGAACGGTCGCTACAACGCCCTGGACACCGTCGGCGCGTGGAAGGCCACCCCGGTGTCGAACAACTTCCGGCTGCGCTTCTTCGACCAGGCCAGCCACGGCGCCGATTACATCCGGGTGTACGTGACCAAGCAGGGCTTCAACTCGTCGACCGAGGCGCTCGGCTGGGACGACCTGGAGCTGGCCGGCCAGATCGGCAACACCCCGGCGTCGCAGTGGAACCCGGACACCGGTGGCGTCTCCATCCAGATCCCGGTCAGCGCGCCGGGCCGCACCGGACGGCACATCGTCTACACCGTCTGGCAGGCCAGCCACCTGGACCAGTCGTACTACCTGTGCAGTGACGTGGACTTCTCCGGCGGCACGAGCACGCCGCCGCCCACCACGCCGCCGCCGACGACCCCGCCGCCCACCACGCCACCGCCCACCACCCCGCCCCCGAGCACGCCGCCGCCGAGCACTCCCGCGCCGGCCGGCGCCTGCTACGCGACGTACACGATCACCGGTCAGTGGGCTGGCGGCTTCCAGGCCGAGGTGAAGGTGACCGCGGGGGCCAGCTCGCCGACGCAGAGCTGGTCGGTGAGCTGGAACTTCAACAACGGTCAGAAGGTCGCGTCCGCGTGGAACGCCAACGTCACCACCAACGGCACACTGGTGACCGCGCGCAATGTGAACTACAACGGCGTCCTGGCCGGCGGAGCGAGCACCACGTTCGGCTTCCTCGGCTCGTGGACCGGCAGCAACCCCGTTCCCCTGGTCTCCTGTACGAAGACCAGTTGATCCCCGTCCGGCGCCGCACCCGGGCGGGGGTGCGGCGCCGGCCGGCGGGGATCAGACCAGGCAGTTGACGATCTCGGCGACCGACCGGCGGCGGCCCGTGTAGAACGGGACCTCCTCGCGGACGTGCCGGCGGGCCCCGGAGGCGCGCAGGTCCCGCATCAGGTCGACGATCCGGTGCAGCTCGTCGGCCTCGAACGCGAGCATCCACTCGTAGTCGCCCAGCGCGAACGAGGCGACCGTGTTGGCGCGTACGTCCGGGTAGCCGCGGGCCATCTTGCCGTGCTCGGCCAGCATCTCGCGCCGCTCGGCGTCGGGCAGCAGGTACCACTCGTACGAGCGCACGAACGGGTAGACGCACAGGTAGGGGCGGGCCTCCTCGCCGGCGAGGAACGCTGGGATGTGGCTCTTGTTGAACTCCGCCGGCCGGTGCAGCGCCATCTGCGACCAGACCGGGGTCAGCGCCCGGCCCAGCGTGGTGCGGCGGAACCGCAGGTACGCGTCCTGCAGCGCGTCGCTCGACGCGGAATGCCACCAGATCATCACGTCCGCGTCGGCGCGCAGCCCGGAGACGTCGTACACGCCCCGGATCACCACGTCCTTGCCGGCCAGCTCGTCGAAGAGGGACTCGACCTCACCGGTGACGTTGTCCCGCAGGGACGGCAGTGGGGCGCTGGCCCGGAACACCGACCACATCGTGTAACGGATGCTGTCGTTCAGCTCCCGCAACCGGGCCGCGTTGGTCTGCTCGGTCATCTCGCCGATCCTCCCAGTGCTGTGATGATCTCGTCGGCCGCCGTCTCGCCGGAGCGGACGCAGACCGGTATGCCGACACCGTCGTAGCCGGCGCCGGCCAGGGCCAGGGTGGGATGCGCGGCCCGCAGCGCCGTCCGCGCGGCGGTCACCCGGTCGGCGTGCCCCGGGGTGTACTGGGGCAGCGCGCCGCCCCACCGCTGCACGTGCCCGTCGACCGGGGCGGGCAGCGGGGCGCCGAGCACCGCCGACAGCTCCCGGTGCACGGTCGCGGCCAGGTCCGCGTCCGGGCGTTGGAGCTGCGCCTCCTCGCCGTAGCGGCCCACCGAGGCGCGCACCAGCGCCAGCCCGTCCGGCCGCCGCAGGTGCCCCCACTTCGTGGTGAAGAACGTGGCCGCCTTGATCAGCAGCCCTTCGGTGCTCGGCACCAGGAAGCCGGACAGCTCGGGCAGCAGCGGCTGCGGCAACGCCAGGGTGACCAGCGCGACGCTCGCGTAGTCCAGCTCGCCCACGGCCGAGGCGGCCACCGGGGCCGGGCCGGCGAGCAGCCGGGCCGCCGGCCGGGCCGGCACAGCCAGCACCACGGCGTCCACGTCGACCAGCTCAGGATCGCGGGTCGGGCCGACGGTGAGCCGCCACCCCGTGCCGGTGGGCGTGAGGTCACGCACCGCGGCGTCCCGTCGTACCGTCGCGCCGCTGGCCGTCACCGCGGCCTCGACCAGGGTGCTGAGCCCACCCGCCAGGGTGCCGAAGACCGGGGCGCCCGGCGCGCGCGGCGCGGCGGCCTGCGCCGCCCGGACCGCGCCGACCAGGGTGTGCTCCACCCGCGCGGCACGGGCCAGCGCCGGCATCGTGGTGACCAGCGACAGGTCGTCCGCGCGGCCCGCGTACACGCCACCCAGCATGGGGTCGACCAGCCGGTCGACCACCTCGTCGCCCAGACGGGACCGGACCAGCGCGCCCACCGAGACGTCCGCGTCCGGCCCGACCAGCGGCCGGCCGCCGTCGGTGTCGGCGTCCGCGGCCGGGCGCGCGACCGTGGCCACCCGCTCCAGATCCCCGGGTACGCCCACCAGCGTCCCGCCCGGGATGGGGCGCAGCCCTCCGTCGACGACAAGCGCGGCCTGCCCGACGCTGGGGTGCACGATCTTCTCGGCCAGCCCGAGCCGGCGAGCCAACGCCACCGCCGCGCTCTCGGCCCCGGTCGGGTCGCGCATCAGGAACGACTCGGCGCCGAACTCCACCGGCGCGCCGGCCAACGTCCCGGTGCGCAGCTTGCCGCCCACCGCGCCGGACTGCTCGTACACAGTGATCTCGGTGCCCTCCGGCGCGCGGTCGCGCAGCCGGACCGCGGCGGCCAGCCCGGCGATCCCGCCGCCGACCACCGCCACCCGCCAGGGCTGCCGCATCGCCGTGTCAGCCCTGGTCGGCCCGGCGGCTGGAGACCTCGTGCACCAGCGCGACCACCCGGGTCAGCACGTCCGGGTCGGTCTCCGGCAGCACACCGTGGCCGAGGTTGAACACGTGCCCGGGGGCCGCCCGCCCCTGCGCCAGGATCCGGCGCACCTCGGCCTCCACCACCGGCCATGGCGCGAGCAGCACGGTCGGGTCCAGGTTGCCCTGCACCGCCTTGTCCGGGCCGATCCGGTGCGTGGCCACGTCCAGCGGAGTACGCCAGTCGACGCCGACCACGTCGGCGCCGGCCTCGCCCATCGCGCCGAGCAGCTCGGCGGTGCCGACCCCGAAGTGGATGCGCGGCACGCCCGCGTGCGCCAGCCCGCTCAGCACGGCCGTCGAGTGCGGCAGCACGTAACGGCGGTAGTCGGCCTCGGAGAGCGCGCCCGCCCACGAGTCGAACAGCTGCACGGCGGACACGCCGGCCTCGATCTGCACCCGCAGGAACGCCAGCGTCACCTCGGCCAACCGGCCGCAGAGCGCGTGCCACAGCTCGGGATCGCCATACATCAGCGCCTTGGTCTTCGCGTGGGTCCGCGACGGGCCGCCCTCGACCAGGTAGCTGGCCAGGGTGAACGGCGCGCCGGCGAAGCCGATCAGCGGGGTGTCGCCCAGCTCGACCACCAGTTGGCGGACGGCCTCGTCCACGTACGGGACGTCGTCGCGGCCGATCGGGCGGATCCGCTCGATGTCGGCGGCGGTACGGATCGGCTCGGCCACCACCGGGCCGGTGCCCGGCACGATGTCCAGGTCGATCCCGGCCGCGGCGACCGGCACCACGATGTCGCTGAACAGGATGGCCGCGTCGACCCCGTGCCGGCGCACCGGCTGGAGGGTGATCTCGGTGACCAGCTCCGGGCGACGGCAGGACTCCAGCATCGGCACGGTGGCCCGGATCTCCCGGTACTCCGGCAGTGAGCGGCCAGCCTGGCGCATGAACCAGACCGGGGTGTGCGGGCCGGGCCGACGCCGACAGGCCCGGATGAAGGGCGAGTCGGCCGGGCCGCCGGGGCGCGGGTGTCCGTCTCGGGCGGCAGTGCCCGTGGTGTCCGTGGTCATCGCCGCAATCGTGCCACGCCGCCCGACCCCAGCCCGCCGCGGGTGAACGGAAGGGGACGCACCTAACGTCCGTCGCGCGGCCGGGCGGTCGGGGTACGTGTCGGCGCGCCGTCGAAGCGGGTGGGCCGACGGCGGCATAGGCTGCCGACATGGCCCCCCCGATCGCGCTCCCGGAGACCTTCGCCCGCGCGGTCGCCGGGCTGCGGTCGCCGGCACCCCGACCGGAGATCACCCTCGAGGAGGTCGGCGCTCCCCAGCGGCTCGCGCCGTTCACGTTCGCGCTCTCCGCGACGGTGCTGCGCGACGGCGACGAGGTGGCCACCGGCCGGCTGATCCTCCTGCACGATCCGGCCGGGCACGAGGCCTGGCAGGGCACGCTGCGACTGGTCACCTACGTGACGGCGGAGTTGGAGGTCGACCTCGCCGCCGACCCGCTGCTCCCCGGGGTCGGCTGGACGTGGCTGACCGACGCCCTCGACACCCAGGACGCGGGTCACCGGGCGATCGGCGGGACGGTCACCCAGACCATGTCGACCCGGTTCGGCGACCTCGCCGGGCCACCGACGGCCGGCGACATCGAGATCCGCGCCTCCTGGACGCCCGTCGACGACGACCTCGCCCCCCACCTGCTCGGCTGGTGCGCCCTGCTCGCCTCGACGGCCGGCCTGCCCCCACCCGGGGTCACCGCCCTGGCCGACCGCCGTCCGGCCGCCACCGCCTGAAACCCCGGCGGCGGCCGGCACAGCGGATCAGAGGTAGTTCTCCGCCTCGTCGCACACCTTGTCGAGGCCCTTCATCGCCGCGTCGTACGCGCCCTTGTTCCCCGCCGCCGCCGCACCCAGCGCGGTGGTCAGCTTGTCCAGGCAGCTCGCGATGACCTTCTTCTGCCGGGCCTGCTCGTCGCGGTCGTTGCGGGTGCCGGTCAGATCCTGCTCGGTGTTGTCGAGCTTGTCCTGCATGGCCTGCAGATCGGTCTTGAGCTTCCCGATCTCGGTGGTGTTGGCCGCGATCGTCCCGTCGCGCTGGCTGACCTGACCGGTGAGGCGCTTCTCGGTCCGGTTCAGCTCGTTGTTCTTGGTCACGAACAGCCCGGTCATCACCCCGCTGAGCACGAAGAGCAGCGCGGCCACCAGGGCCAGCACCAGCACCGCGCGACCCCGCCGCGGAGCCGCGGCAGCGCCGTACGGCACCATCCCGGGCGGGCCCGACATGGGCTGCCCGTACGCCGGGCCGGAGACCGGCGGCGCGGACATCGGCTGCCCGTATGCCGGACCGGAGACCGGCGGCGCGGACATCGGCTGGCCGTACGCCGGACCGGAGACCGGCGGCGCGGACATCGGCTGGCCGGCGTAGGGCGGGGCGCTGGCCGGGTAGCCCGGCGTCTGCGGGGTGCCGTACTGCGTGGGCGCGGCGGCACCGTACTGCGGCGCGGCCTGACCCGGCCCGTACTGCTGCGGCGGTGCCGTCTGACCCGGCCCGTACTGCTGCGGCGGCGTGGGCTGGCCCGGCGCGTACTGCTGCGGCGCGGGCTGCCCGGCCGGGTACCGCACGGTCGGGTCGGTGCCGGCCGCGTGCTGCACCGTCGCGTCGGGGTCGGGCGCGTGCTGCACCGTCGCGTCGGGGTCGGGCGAGCCGGCCGGCGGAGTCGGGGTGGCGGGCGGGAGACCCTCCGGCCCGGTCGGTGGCTGGGACATGTTCTTCCTCCAGGTGAGCAGGTCCTCCGCCGGTAGGCGCGACGGACCAGGTGCAGCGGCGGGATCGTCCGGGACCGAGGACCCGGATGGGTCGGGGACGGCCGGGGAGGCCGTCAGGCGCGAGCGGCCGGGGAGGCCGTCGGTGGCGGGAGCGGCCGGGCGGCCGTGGGTGGCGCGAGCGGCTGGGGCCGCAGGTCAGCAGATCTTGAAACCGTCGCAGGCGACCTTGATCGGGATGGCGAGCCCGATGCCCTCGGCGTCACGAGCCTTGGCGGTGGCGATGCCGACCACCTGCTTGCTGCCGTTGATCACCGGGCCGCCGGAGTTGCCGGGGTTGATCGGGGCGTCGAACTGGATGGCCGGTCCGGAGCCGCCCTGCGCGGCGCGCAACGCGCTCACCACACCGGTCGTGACGCTGTCCTCCAGGCCGAGCGGAGCACCGACGACGATGATCTGCTGCCCGGACTTCACGGCGCTGGGTGCGGTGACCAGGCCGGCGAACTTGCCGGTCGCCCGCAGGTGCGCCACGTCGTTGGCCTTGTCGACCTTGACGATGGTGGCCGGGAAGCGCTGGTCCGTGCGCTCCAGGAAGACCTGCCGGCCGCCGCTCTCCCAGATCGACTCGACCACGTGGAAGTTGGTGAACAGGTTCGTGCCGCCACCGGCGGCCGGCTTGCCCACCGCGAACGCGGTGCCGGTGAACTGGCCGGCCCGCACCCGGAAGACGCTGGGCAGCACGGCGCTGGCCACCGCCTCGGGGTTGAACGCCGCCCCGGCCTGCTTCTCCAGCGCGTCCGTGCGCTGTTCCAGGCCGTCGAGGCGGGTGCCGTCGCCGTCCTGGGCCTGGGCCAGCCGGCGGTCGGTGGCGGCGAGCCGGTCGCCGAGCCGGTCGAGCTGGTACGCCTGCAGGCCGGCCACGGCGGCCAGCGCGACGACGAGCAGCACGGCGAGCACCACTGGCCAGCGACGCCGGGTGGGTCGCGCAGGCGGGGTGACGCCCGGCCAGCCGGGCTGACCGGGGTGACCCGCGGTCGGGAACGGCGGTGCGCTGGCCAGGTCACCGGCGGGCGGATAGCCGCCGGCGCCGTAGGACGTGGGAGCGCCCGGGGCGTACGGTCCGGCGCCGTACGGCACCGGACCTGCCGCGTACGGCGCTGGCCCAGGTGCGTACGGCGCGGCCGTGCTGTGTCCAGCGGCGGGGCCCGGCGCAGCGGCCGTGGTGTGCGGGCCGGCCGGCACGGGCCCCTGGGGCGCCGCGCCCCACTGGCCGGCGTTGGGTGGGGCCGCCCAGCCGGCACGGGGGGCCGGGACGGCGGCGGAGGGCTCGACCCCGGGGCCCGGTGCACCGGCCCAGGTGGCGCCGACCTCCGGGTGCGGTTCGATGCGCGGCGGCAGGGGGCCCGGCCGTTCGGCCGCCCGCCCGCTCACGTCGTCAGGCTCGGCGCCCGTTGGCCGTGCGTCCCCCGCACCGAAGCCAGCCGTCATGATCGTCTTGCCCTTCCCCGTGGTCGTGCGCTTGCGGCCACGGCCCAGGATCACCCGAGCGGGGCCGGCGGCTCGATGGACCGTACCTGCGCGAACGGGCTTTGTCTCCCCCAATGTCCGGCATCCGAAGGGACACCTTGCGGACACCTGACCGACACACGCCGGACCGGCTGCACACGCCGGATCACGGCGCGCACTAGGGTTGGCAGGTGACCGACGAACCACCCCTGCGCCGTCGGCCCACCGAAGAACTCCCGGGACACGCACCCCAGCACCCGCCGTCGGCCCAGCCGCAGCCGGCGGGCGAGGGGCCCGACCCGACCGACGGTGGGCCCGTTCCGCTGACCGCCCCCCGCGACGGCACCCCTGATCCGGTGACCACCCCGGCCGAGCTCGCCGAGGTCGTGGCCCGGTTCGCAGCGGGCACCGGCCCGGTTGCCCTGGACGCCGAGCGCGCTTCGGGGTACCGCTACAGCCAGCGCGCGTACCTGGTGCAGCTGCGCCGCGAGGGCGCCGGCACAGCGCTGATCGACCCGCTGCCGCTGCCCGACCTCAGCACGCTGGACGCGGTGATCGGCGAGGCCGAGTGGGTGCTCCACGCGGCCAGTCAGGATCTACCCTGCCTGGCCGAGGTGGGGCTGCGTCCGCGCCGGCTCTTCGACACGGAACTGGCCGCTCGGCTGGCCGGGTTCGAGCGGGTCGGCCTGGCCGCGCTGACCGAGCAGCTACTCGGATTCACCCTGGAGAAGCATCACTCGGCGGCCGACTGGTCGAGTCGGCCACTGCCCGAGTCGTGGCTGACCTACGCCGCGCTCGACGTGGAGATGCTCACCGACCTCCGCGACGCGCTCGACGCCGAGCTGGCCCGGCAGGGCAAGTCGGCCTGGGCCGCGGAGGAGTTCGCCGCCCTGGTCCGGACCGGCGCCCGGCCGCCCCGGGTCCGCGCGGAACCGTGGCGGCGCACGTCGGGCATCCACCGTGTGCGCGGGGCGCGGGCCCAGGCCCGGGTCCGCTCGTTGTGGTACGCCCGGGACCAGATCGCGGCCCGACGGGACGCCGCGCCCGGCCGGGTGCTGCCGGACTCGGCCATCGTCGCCGCGGCCGAGCTGGACCCGAAGGACGAGAAGACGCTGCTGACGCTGCCCGGCTTCGGGGGGCGGTCGGTCCGTCGGCTGGCCCGTACCTGGCTGGCCGCGCTCGACGACGCCCGGGAGCTGCCGGACGACGCGCTTCCGGTCATCCCGGCGGTGGAGGGCCCACCACCACCGCACCGGTGGGCCGAGCGGGACCCGGTGGCGGCCGGTCGCCTGGCCCGCTGCCGGGAGGCGGTGGTCCGCATCGCGGGCGAGCACAACCTGCCCCCGGAAAATCTGATCACCCCGGATTCGGTACGCCGTCTGGCGTGGAGCCCGCCGGAGGAGGTCATCGAGGACACGGTGGCGGAGTCCCTGCGCGGCTTCAACGCCCGCGAGTGGCAGATCGCCCTGCTGACCCCCGACCTGACCCAGGCCCTGGCCCCCAACCCCATCCCCTGACCTGCCCCCGCTCTCTGGTGTGGGGTGTGCCACAGCGGGGGGCGGGCGGCAGGTTGGTTACTGGCGAGTAGCATCCGGGGTAACGTGCCCGTTCGGCTAGGAGGCTCAAGTGCCCCGTGAAGTTCGGGATGTCGTCTTCGTCGACGGCGTCCGTACCCCGTTCGGCAAGGCGGGTGGCATGTACGCCAACACCCGCGCCGACGACCTGGTGATCCGCTGTATCCGTGAACTGCTGCGCCGCAACCCGCAGCTGCCGCCGGAGCGGGTCGAGGAGGTCGCCATCGCGGCCACCACCCAGATCGGTGACCAGGGCCTCACCATCGGCCGTACCGCAGCGCTGCTGGCCGGTCTGCCCAAGACCGTTCCCGGCTTCGCGATCGACCGGATGTGCGCCGGCGCGATGACCGCCGTGACCACCGTCGCGAGTGGCATCGCCATGGGCGCGTACGACGTCGCCATCGCCGGTGGCGTCGAGCACATGGGCCGCCACCCGATGGGTGAGGGCGTCGACCCCAACCCGCGCATCATCGCGGAGAAGCTGGTGGACCCGTCGGCGCTGGTCATGGGCGCCACCGCGGAGAACCTGCACGACCTGGTCCCGCACATCACCAAGGAGCGCACCGACGCGTTCGCGCTCGCCTCGCAGCAGAAGACGGCGAAGGCGTACGCCAACGGCAAGCTCCAGGACGACCTGGTGCCGGTGGCCATCCGCGACGCCGAGGGCGGCTGGGGTCTGGCCGGAGTGGACGAGGCCCCCCGCGACACGTCGCTGGAGAAGCTGGCCACCCTGAAGACCCCGTTCCGCCCGCACGGCAAGGTCACCGCGGGCAACGCGGCGGGCCTGAACGACGGCGCCACCGCGAGCCTGCTCGCCGACGAGGCAACCGCCCGCGAGCTGGGCCTGCCGGTCGCCATGCGGCTGGTGTCGTTCGGTTTCGTCGGGGTGGAGCCGGAGGTGATGGGCGTCGGCCCGATCCCGTCGACGGAGAAGGCCCTGCGCCTGGCCGGCCTGACCATCGACGACATCGGACTGTTCGAGCTGAACGAGGCGTTCGCCGTGCAGGTGCTCGCCTTCCTCGACCACTTCGGCATCGCCGACGACGACCCGCGGGTCAACCCGTGGGGCGGCGCCATCGCCATCGGCCACCCCCTCGCCTCGTCCGGCGTACGGCTGATGACCCAGCTGGCCCGCCAGTTCGCCGAGCACCCCGAGGTCCGCTACGGCGTCACGGCGATGTGCATCGGCATCGGCATGGGCGGCACGGTCATCTGGGAGAACCCGCACTGGACGGAGGGCGACAAGTGAAGGCGCCGAACGAGGTCGTCACCAGGGCACTGCTGCGCTCGGTGACCGTACCGGGGCTGGACCGACCCGCCGCCCTGATCACCCTGGACAACGGCTTCGACCACACCAAGCCGAACACCTTCGGCCCGGCCGGTCTGACCAGCCTGGACGAGGCCATCACGGCCGCGCTCGCCGCCGACCCGGCGTTCATCGCGGTCACCGGCAAGCCGTACATCTTCTGTGTGGGCGCAGACATCGTCGGCCTGCCGCAGCTCGCCGACCGCGCGCAGGCGCTGGAGATCGGCCGGCTCGGCCACCGGGTCTTCGCCCGGCTCAAGGACAGCACCGTGCCCACGTTCGCGTTCGTCAACGGCGCGGCCATGGGCGGCGGCCTGGAGCTGGCGCTGCACTGTCACTACCGGACGCTCTCCGGCGGCGCGGCGGCGCTCGCCCTGCCCGAGGTCTCCCTCGGTCTGGTGCCCGGCTGGGGCGGCACCCAACTGCTGCCGAACCTGATCGGCATCCCCGCCGCCACGCAGGTGATCATCCAGAACCCGCTCATGCAGAACAAGATGCTCAAGCCGAAGCAGGCCGCCGAGCTGGGCATCGCGGACGTGCTGCTGGAGCCGGCCGACTTCCTGGAGCGGTCGCTCGAATGGGCCGCCGGCGTGGTGCGCGGTCAGGTCACCGTGACCCGGCCCGAGGTCGACAAGGACATGTGGGCGGGCGTGCTCTACTTCGCCCGGGAGACGCTGAACCAGCGGCTGCACGGCGCGGTCCCGGCCGCGTACAAGGCGCTCGACCTGTTGGAGACGGCGAAGGACGGCGACTTCGCCGCCGGCACCGCCGCCGAGGACGAGGCCCTCGCGGACCTGGTCTTCTCCGAGGAGCTGCGCAGCGGCCTGTACGCCTTCGACCTCGTGCAGCGGCGGGCCAAGCGGCCGGCCGGCGCACCGGACAAGGGCCTGGCCCGCCCGGTCACCAAGGTCGGCATCGTCGGCGCCGGCCTGATGGCCAGCCAGTTGGCGCTGCTGTTCGCCCGCCGCCTCCAGGTGCCGGTCGTCATGAGCGACCTGGACCAGGCCCGGGTGGACAAGGGCGTCGGCTACGTGCACACCCAGATCGAGAAGGCCGTCACCAAGGGCCGGATGGACAAGGGCACCGCCGCCAAGCTGTACGGCCTGGTCAGCGGCACGGTCGACAAGGGCGCCTTCGCGGACGCCGACTTCGTCATCGAGGCGGTCTTCGAGGACCTGGGCGTCAAGAAGCAGGTCTGGGCCGAGCTGGAGAAGATCGTCTCCCCGGAGGCGGTGCTCGCCACCAACACCAGCTCGCTGTCCATCACCGAGATGGCGGCGGAGCTGGAGCACCCGGAGCGGGTGGTCGGCTTCCACTTCTTCAACCCGGTGGCCGTGCTGCCGCTGCTGGAGATCGTCCGGGGCGAGCGCACCGACGACGCCACCCTCGCCACCGCGTTCGCGGTCGGCAAGCAGCTCAAGAAGTCGAGCGTGCTGGTCAAGGACGCCCCGGCGTTCGTGGTGAACCGGCTGCTCACCCGCTTCCTGGGCACCGTCTTCGCGGCCGTCGACGCCGGCACGCCGCTGGACGTGGCGAACAGCGCACTGGACCCGCTGGGCCTGCCGATGCGCCCGCTCGCCCTGCTCCAGCTCGTCGGGCCGGCCGTGGCGTACCACGTGGGCGGTACCCTGCACGAGGCGTTCCCGGACCGGTTCGGGGTCAGCGAGAACCTCAAGCGGATCGCCGACTCGGGCCAGCCGATCGTGGTCGACGACCAGATCAACGACGAGGTGGCCAAGCTGCTCGTCGTCGGTGACCGGCCGCTGACCGCCGAGCAGGTACGCCAGAACGCGCTCGACGCGCTCGCGCAGGAGATCCGGCTGATGCTGGACGAGGGCGTGGTCGCCGAGGCGCAGGACATCGACCTGTGCATGATCCTGGGTGCCGGTTGGCCGTTCCACCTGGGCGGCGTCACGCCGTACCTGGACCGGACCGGCACCAGCGAGCGGGTCACCGGCCGGCGGTTCCTGCCGCTCGGAGCGGCGAGCCTGCCCGCCTGACACGACCCCAGCACCACCGTCGCGGTGGCCGGACCGTCCCTCGTGGACCGGGCCGGCCACCGCGCTCGTTGGCGACCGGCCCGGGAGCGCGCGGGACCTGCGCGGGGGCCACGCTGGGGCGATCGCCGGGTTACGATCACGCGCTTTGCACACCCATCCTGGAGCTGACTGATGTCCCAGCCGCCGGCCAACCCCTTCGGCCCGCCGCACGATTCCCCTCCCCCGCCGCAGCAGCCGGGCCAGCCGGCCGTGCCGCAGCAGCCGGGCCAGCCGCAGCAGCCCGGCGGTTGGCCGCCGCCGCAGCAGCAGGGCTTCCCGCCGGCTCAGCCGGGGCAGCCGTACGGCGACCCGAACCAGTTCGGCGGCCCGCCACCGGCGAAGAAGTCGAACGTCGGCAAGATCATCCTGATCGTGCTGGCCGTGGTGCTCGTGCTCTGCCTCGGCGGCGCGGCGATCACCTGGTTCGCGGTCAAGGACGAGGTGGGCGACGTCGTCGACGCCACCAAGACCCGGGTGGTCGCGCCGGCCACCCTCGCCGGCCGGGCGAAGAACACCGACCCGCAGTTGCAGACGATCGCCGACCAGATGGTCACCGAGATGAAGACCGAGGTGCAGAACGAGACAAGCACGATCGGCGCGTTCTACGGCGACCCGGCCAAGCAGGACCTGATCATGATCACGGCGGTGTCCGGCGTGATGGCCGACCCGAAGAAGGAGCTGGACGAGGCCGTCACCGGGCTGTCCAGCGAGCTGTCGGTGACCAACATGGCGGTGGTCGAGGCGGGCCCGCTGGGCGGTGACGCGCGCTGCGGCGACGGCAAGACCGAGGGCGTGCCGCTCGGCGTCTGCGTCTGGGCCGACCGGGGCAGCGTGGGCCTGGTGGTCATGTACTTCAAGTCGGCCGAGGAGACGAAGGCCGAGTTCGTCACCATCCGGGGCCAGATCGAGCAGCGCTCCTGACCCGTGCACGACCGGGACCCCGGCCACCTCACGGTGACCGGGGCCCCGCCGTACGTCACGGACCGCTCAGGCTCCGGCCACCGGGAAGTACGCGTTCAACTTGCTCCGCAGGTGGGCCGCGTAGATGAAGCCGAGCGCCGGATTGCCGCGGTACGCGCTGGCCGTGCCGCTGCCGGCGTCCACCGCCACCGGACGGGCCACCGCGGCGAACTTCATCTGCTGGCCCCCCTGCGCCCACGCCGAGGCCGCCGGCTCGACCTGAGTGCCGACCAGGGCGGGGAACACGGCCACGCCGTTCTGAAAGCCACGCAGCTGCCCCTTGCGGGCCAACACGTAGTCCATCGCCGTGGCGGTGAACCTCTGCAGGGCGTCCGCCGTGACCAGCGTCGTCGGCGCGGCCACCGTGAACAGGTGCAGCTTGGTCGCCATCCACCGCATCCTGAAGTCGCCCCGGTAGCCGATCAGCACCGGTACGCCGCCCCAGTCCTCGGTCCGCACCTCGCAGCCGTCGGCCCGAAGCCGCTCGCCGGTCGCGGTGAGGTACGCCTGCACCGGCTCGGTCGCCGTCGTGTCCATATCTGCCCACACATCCTTCATCTGGCTGCTGTGGTCGCTCATCCAACACCACGCCAACCTGTTACGCCGTCCCGTGGATCACGGCGACGCGACAGGATCCCCGGCGGCCGTCTCCAGCGCCTGGACCGGCTCGACGTCACCCGTCGCCGCGACGCCCGCCGGTGACGCGGCCCGCTCGGCCGCGCTGCGCAGCACGCAGAACTCGTTGCCCTCCGGGTCGGCGAGCACCACCCAGCCGGAGCCGTCCGGCCGGATCTGGTCCGCGACGTGCACCGCGCCGATGCCGAGCAGCCGCTCGACCTCGTCGGCCCGCGACCGGTCGGCCGGCTCCAGGTCCAGGTGCAGTCGGTTCTTCACCGCCTTGCCCTCGGGCACGGCGATGAACAGCACCTCCGGCCCGCCCGGCGGCAGGAGCATCGCCTCCGGGTCGCCTGGGAAGTCGTCGGGCTGCCGGGGGCAGTCGAAGACCTGCGACCAGAAACCGGCCAGGGCGTACGTGTCGCGGCAGTCGAAGCTGATGTTGTGGATCGTGGAACTCACGGTTGGTCCTCCACAGTGGTGATGGCGACACGTTCCCCGGCGCTGCGCAGCACGCAGAACTCGTTGCCCTCCGGGTCGGCCAGCACCGCCCAACCCGTCCCGTCGGCATGCCGCCGGTCGGCGACCATCGTGGCGCCGAGGCCGAGCACCCGCTCGATCTCCTCGTCGCGGATTACCGCCTCCGGATCACCCGGGACGTCCTCGCTGTGCCGGGCGTAGCCGAGCACCGCCGACCAGAAGCCGGCCAGGGAGTACGTGTCGTGGCAGTCGAAACTGATGTTGCGGATCCGTGGATACACGGGTGGTCCCTCCATGCTCGGATGGGGACGCTCCGCTGCCCGGGGTCAGCCGGCGACGACCCGGGGTGCGGAGCCCTGACTGGTGGACATCGACGTACCCCCCTTCGCCTCCGAGCTGACGGCGTGATCTTGCCACCGGCCGAGCGCCGTGTGCAACCCCGTTCAGCCGGTGGTGGTCACCGCACCGGTCACCGCCGGGGCGTCCGCGGTCGGCAGGGTGACCGTCACCTCCAGGCCGCCGCCGGGCTGGGCGATCACCCGGACGGTGCCGCCGTGCGCCTGGCAGACCGCCCGGACGATGGACAGGCCCAGGCCGGAGCCGCGCGCCCCGGTGCGTTCCCGGCCACCGCGCCGGAACGGCTCGAACAGTCCGGGCACGTCGGCCTGGTCGACCTCGAAACCGGTGTTGCCCACCACCAGCCACGAGCGGTCGCCGTCGGTGCCGGTACGCACCCAGAGCCGACCGTGCAGGTGGTTGTAGCGGACCGCGTTCTCGATCAGGTTGCCGGCCAGCCGGTCGAGCAACCCCGGATCGCCGACCACCGGCGCGGATTCCAGCGACGTCTGCACGCGCAGGCCGATCCGCTCCACCTCGCGGCGCATCGCCGACAGCGCGTTGGCGGTGCCCGTCGCGAGGTCGCACTCGGTACGCCGGCCCAGCCGCCGCCCGGCCTGCGCCTCGCTGCGGGCCAGCACCAGCAGCGCGTCCACCAGGCTGTTCGCCCGCTCCGAGGCGTCCCGGACGACGGTCGCCATCCGGCGGTACTCGGCGGCGTCCGCGTCGTCGTCGCTGAGCGTCACGTCGATCTCGGTCCGCATGACGGCGAGCGGGGTCCGCAGCTCGTGCGAGGCGTTGGCCACGAAGCGCTTCTGCGCCTCGAACGCGGACGCGATCCGGTCCAGCATCGCGTCGAACGTCTTGGCCAGCTCGGCGACCTCGTCGTCCGCGCCCGAGTAGCCGATCCGCTGGTCCAGCGTCGCCTCGCCGAGCCGCTGGGCGGTCGCGGTCACCTGGTGCAGGGGCCGCAGGGCGCGGCCGGCCACGGCGTACGCGCCGGCCACCCCGACCACGCTGATCGCCAACAACGCGACCAGGCCCTTGGCCAGCAGCTCCCCGGAGGCGGCGTCGACCAGCTCCCGCTGCCACTGGGCGGCGTCCATCCGCCCACCGTCGGAGAGCAGCACCGTCGTGCCGGGCAGCAGCTCGTCGGTGGGCCGCAGCGCGTCACGGACCAGCAGCCAGGCCAGCAGCACCAGGATCGCGCCCGCGCCGACCAGCAGCACCCCGTTGAGCAGCGTCAGCCGCAACCGCAGAGTGGGTCGCAACCGCCCCGGCCGGCTCACGGCAGGACCTCGGCCGTGCGGTAGCCGGCCCCCACCACCGTCTCGATCAACGGCGGGTCGCCGAGCTTTCGACGCAGCGTCATGACGGTCACCCGGACGATTGTGGTGAACGGGTCGGTGTTGGCGTCCCACACCCGCTCCAACAGCTCCTCGCTGGACACCACCGCGCCCCGGGCCTTGAGCAGCTCACTGAGCACTCCGAACTCCTTGTTCGTCAGGTCCATCGGCACACCGGCGCGGGTGGCGACCCGGCGGGCCGGGTCCAGCACCAGGTCCGCCAGTTCGAGCACCGGCGGCGCGGCCGGGGTGGCCCGCCGGCCCAGTGCCTGCACCCGGGCGACCAACTCGTCGAACGCGAACGGCTTGGGCAGGTAGTCGTCCGCCCCGAGCTGCAACCCCTCCACCCGGTCGGCCACGGTGCCGCTCGCGGTCAGCATCAGCACCCGGGTCAGCGCCCCGGAGGCGGCGAGGTCGGCGCAGATCTGGTCGCCGTGCACGCCGGGCAGGTCGCGGTCGAGCACCACCACGTCGTACCGGGTGACGAACGCCGCCTCGTGGCCGGCGTCGCCGTCGTACGCCACGTCCACCGCCATGCCCCGCTTGCGCAATCCACGCGCGATCGCGTCGGCGAGGTTGCGTTCGTCCTCCACCACCAGTACCCGCATCCCGGCCTCCTCGCTGCTGACCACCGACAACCTAGTGCCGGCGGGCAACAATCCTCCCTCGCCGCCCGCACCGACCCGGCGGTGGTCAGCCAGGCAACCGCCACAGCCCGTACGCGCTGTCTCGGCGCCGGCAGAGCAGTCGCCCGGTGAGGGCCTGACAGTCCCCGGTCGCGTCCCGCAACACGTCCAGCATCCGTGCCCGGCCACCGGCGACGTCCAGCTCGGCGACGAGCAGGCCCCCGTCGGGATGGCGGCGTACGCCGATCAGCGGGTCGCCGAGGGCGAACCGGGCCAGCTCCCACCGACCCAGCTCGGCCAGCACCCGGCCGGTCGGTGGGTCGAGCACGACGAGTTCCTCCGCGCCCGGCCCGGCGCTGCTCACCGTGGTGGCCACCAGCCGACCGGCGTAGGGCCAGACCCACCCCCAGCGGTCGCTCCCCCAGAGGTCCCGACCGGTGGCGGTGTCGAGCGCCCGCAGCCCGCCGGAGCGGGTCTGCACGCAGATGACGACGCCGCAGCCCGACGCGTACAGCGCCTCGCCGGCGGGCACACGCCACCGCTGGCGCAGGTCGTCGAGCCCGTACGCGGTGATCGTGGCCGACGGACCGCCAATGGTGAGCAGCAGGTCGTCCGCCAGTTGCACGGACAGGCTGGACCCACCGCCGGAGGCGCCCAGGTCGGTGCGGGCCAGCACCGCGCCGGTGGTCGCGTCGCGGACCTCGGTCGACCCGCGCAGGCGGACGACGACCACGCGGTCCACCCCGTGCTCGCCGTCGTGAAAGACGAACTCACCGCCGGGGCTGATCGGCACCTGCCAGCGCACGGTCCCGCAGCACGGGTCGACCCCGCGCAGGGTGCCCAGCTGGTCGTCGCTGCCGGCGGACCACATGAGGATGTTGCCGTCGGGAAGCGCGGCGGGGTTGCCGGGCTGCTGCCAGCGGTACGCCCCGGTCCGGCGGTCCAGCGCCATCGTGAGCGTCCCCTGACTGTCCGGGCCGACCTCGTGGCCGGTGACCAGCAGCGTCTCGCCCTGCTGCGCGACTCCCCAGTACCGGCCCTCGGTCGGCAACGGCACCTGCCAGGCCGGCTCGCCGCCGGGCAGCCAGGTGGCGGTGATCCGCCGCTGCCCCGTGCGGCCGAGCGGCTCGACGAGGACGAAGAGGTCGTCGGAGACCAGCGCGTCGGCGCCGAGCTCGGCCTGCACCGTCACCACCTCGCGCCGGTGCAACGGCCCCGAACCGGCGAGGCCGGCGAGCACCAGCAGCAGGACCAGCGCGCAGCGCAGGGACCGCTGCCGGGCCAGCGGCGGGCGGGGCAGCCGGACGGTGTCGGGGTCCGGCCCGTGCCGCAGCTCCCCGAGATCGATCACCGGACCGGTCACCGGGGCAACCGCCACAGCGCGGTCGAGCCGTCGAGGCGGCGGCAGAGCAGGACGGGCAGCGCCGCCTGGCACCCACCGACCACGCCCGGCAGCACGTCCAGGATCCGCGTCCGACCGGCGGTGAGGTCCAGCTCGGCGACGACGAGCCGGCCGTCGGGCGTCGGGCGTACGCCGACCAGCGGGTCGTCGCGGCGTAGCTGGTCCACCAGCTGCCACCGGCCCAGCTCAGCGCGTTCCCGCCCGGTCTGCGCGTCCCGCACCGCGTACCGTTGCTCGGGCGCGGCCACCAGCAACATGTCCCGCCGGACGTCGACCAACGTGTCCGGCCCCGGGTCCGACCAGCGAACGGCGCCGGTGGCGGGGTCGATGGTCTGGATGGCGCCGGTCTGCTGGACCGTGCAGAGCAGGTCCGCACACGGGACCGCCCAGGCCACCAGCGGCACCGACGACGTCCACACCCGGTCCAGTCCGGGCAGCCGGAAGGCGACCAGCCCGGTGCTGCCGGGCGGGACGAGCAGCACGAGGTCGTCCACGACCTGCACCCGCTGGAACGCCGACCGGGCACCGGGCAACGTGTCGACGCTGCGCAGCAGGTCGCCGCTGCCGGCGTCGTACACCTGCAGCTCACCGGTCGGCTGGACGAACACGATCTGGTCGACCTGACCCGCCGGCCCGTGGTAGTCGGGGCTGCCGGACGGGATGGGCACCGACCAGAGCACCCGGCCGGTGTCGGGCACCACCCGGCTCACCGTGCCCGGCCCGTCGCCCAGGTCGTTCGCGAGGAGCAGGCCCCCGTCGGCCGTTCGCCTGGCGATTCCCGGCTGGCGCCAGCGCCGCTGGCCCGTCCCGGCGTCGAAGGCGGTGGTCTCCAGCACCCCGTTCGCGGTGCTGGCACCCACCGCCAGCAGCATCCCGCGGTCGCCCCAGACCGCCAGGAAGTCGCCGCTGCGTTCCAGCGGTGCGCGCCACCGGCGCCGCACGCTGTCCCCGCCCCTCGGCCCGGGACGGCCGTAGGCGGTCAGGTACCGGTCGCCGATGGGAGTCGACGTGTCGACCACGACGATGGCGTCCTCGGTGAGGTACACCGAGGCGCCCGGCGAGGCCGGCACCGACGTCACGATCCGTTGCCGCACCGGGGTCGCGCTGGCCAGCGTGACGAGGGCCAGCAGCAGCACCGCCGCGCTGCGCAGCCGACGGCCGGCGGCGCGCGGTCGGCGGGCCGTCGCCCGCGACTCGGGCTCGTCCCGGACCTCGCCCAGCTCGATGATCGACAACGGCCGTCCCTCCATCGCCGGTCGGGTCGGCCGGGGGCGGCCCCGGCAAACCGGCCGTGGGCGTACCGGCCCGGCAAAAGCGACGCATCCTCGCCTGTACGATGGCGCGTCGTGGCTGTGCCGGTGGTAGACCCCTCGCTGAATCCCGTGACCGACGCCGAGCCGGCCGAGGCCGAGCCGACACGGCGGCCTCGACGCCGTCCGGCCCGAGCCGACCTGTTGGCCCTCGGAGCCTATGTGGTGCTGGGCGTCTTCGTCTGCCTCCACTACTGGGGGGACGTGACCGGCCGGGTGTCCTCGCACCTGCCCACCGACCACAGTTGGTTCGAGTGGCTGTTCGCGCACGGCGCGTACTCGGTGCAGCACCTGGAGAACCCGCTGTTCACGGCCCGGCAGAACGCCCCGGACGGGGTGAACATGATGGCCAACACCTCGCTGCTCGGGGTGACCCTGCCGCTGTCGCCACTGACGATGCTGTTCGGTCCGCAGGTCACGTACGCGCTCTATCTGGGTGGGGCTCTGGCGGCCACCGCCGGCACCGCCTACTGGATGCTCTCGCGGCACCTGGTGCGCTCCCGGGCGGCGGCCTTCGTCGGCGGGGCGTTCCTCGGCTTCGCGCCGGGCATCATCCACCACGCCAACGGCCAGCCCAACTTCGTGTCCAACTTCCTGCTGCCGTTGATCGTGGTGCGGGTGCTGCGGATGGGCGAGCCGGGCCGGTGGCGGCGCAACGGGCTGGCGCTCGGGGTGCTGGTGACCTACCAGATCTTCATCAACGAGGAGATGCTGCTGCTCACCGCGCTGGCCTGCCTGGTCGTCGTGCTGGCGTACGCGGTGCAGCGGCCACGGGCGACGCGCGCCGCGGCCGGGCCGTTCCTCGCCGGGATGGGCGTCGCCGGTGGGCTGGCGCTGCTGCTGGCGGCGTACCCGATCTGGTTCCAGTTCAACGGCCCGCAGTCCTACCGCGGGCTGCAGGGTGGCGTGTTCCACAACTGGGGCGAGGACCTGGTCGCGTTCGTGACCTTCGCTCGGGACACCTGGGCGGGCGACCCGGCGGTGGAGCAGACGATCGGCATGACCGAGCAGAACACCTGGTTCGGCTGGCCGCTGGTGCTGCTGTCGGTGGTGGCCCTCGTGCTGCTGGTGCGCCGTTCGCTGGCCGCCCGGATCGTCGCGGTGCTGATCGTGGTCTTCACGGTGGCCGCGATCGGGCCGCGGGTGCGCTTCGACGGCGTGGAGACCGGGGTGCGCGGCCCCTGGTCGTACGTGCCGGACGACCTGCCCCTGGTCGAGATGATGATGCCGACCCGGTTGACCCTGGTGGTCGCCGCCGCGGTGGGCGTACTGCTGGCGCTGACCTGGGACGCGGCGCACCGACAGGGCCGCCCGGTGGCGGCGCCGGGCCGCGTGCCGGCACCGCGCGCCGGGGAGCCGGCGACGTCCGACGAGCCGGCCGCGGCCGCGCCGGTCGCGCCGCGTCGCCGGTGGCTGCGCCCGCTGGGGTACGCGGCGGTCGCCCTCGCCCTGCTGCCGCTCTTCCCCCGACCGCTGCCGGCCCAGCAGATCGACCCGCCGCCGCACTTCATCACCGCCGGCGGCTGGCGACCGTACGTGCCGGAGGGCCGGACCCTCGTGCCGGTGCCGATCCCGAGCAACGTGCACGGCCTGCCCACGCTGCGCTGGAGTGCCCTGACCGGGCAGGAGTTCCCCGTCCCGGGCGGCTACTTCATCGGCCCCAACGAGCTGGGCGAGGGCGTCTTCGGCGCACCGAACCGGCCCACCAGCAGCCTCATCTACTCCACGATGGACGCCAACGCGGTCCCCGTCCTCACCGACGAGAACCGCCGCCAGGCCGTCGAGGACCTCCGGTTCTGGCGGGCGTCGGTGGTGGTGCTCGGCGCACACCCGCGCGAGGCGGTGCTACGCGAGCTGGTCACCGCACTGATCGGGCCGCCGCAGCGGGTCGACGACGTCTGGGTCTGGGATGTCCGCGCGCTTGTGGATCAGCGCTAGCCGACCAGCGTCCGGACGTCCCACAGCCACCCGCCGTCGACCGGGCGGCCGGGGCCGAGCAGCTCCTCGACTGTCCGGCGGACCGGTTCGTCGTGCGTCGACCGGCCGAGCACCACCACGGCGGCCCGCCAGTGCCGCAGGTCGTCGACGGCCTGGCGGCGGTCGGCCTCGGTGAGCACCGGCACCGCGCCGGTCTCGGCGACCCGGCGCAGCAGCACGGCGGTGGGCCGGTCCGGGGCGCCCCAGCGGGCCGCCGGGTCGTCCGGACCACTCGGCCCGATGAAGTACCCGCCCGGGGCGCGGAACGCCAGGCCGGTGCGGGCGGACCAGAGCATCACCGGGCTCAGCGCGGCGCCGGTCACCGGGGGCACCGCCACCACGGTCCGGCCCGCAGGCACCAGCGACCGCCACCCGCCGTCGGCGACGAACCCCGGCACCGGCGCGACCGGCACCGCCCGGATCGGCGTCGGCGTCAGCGGCAGCAGCGCGGCGGCCACCGCTCCCGCCCCCAGCAGTCGTACCGGCAGTCCCGGCACGGCCGGTGACCGGCGAGCCGCCCGCACCCGGTCCACGAAGAGCGCCACCAGGACACCCAGCACCGGCACGCAGACCAGCGCGAACCGGGCCGGCACCGCGAGGTCGAGCAGCGGCAACCCGGCGACCAGCCGGTACGGGCCCGCGACGCCTGTGGCGTTGCCGTCCACCCGCAGGTCGGTGCCGAGCGACAGCAGGGCGAAGACGACACCGCAGCCGGCCAGCGCGCGGACCAGCGGCCGTCGCCACAGCCAGATCACGATGACCACGGCGAGCACCAGCAGGCCGGGGCCGAAGAACGAGTTCTCCTCGGTCGGGTTCGGTGAGAGCAGCCCCGGCAGCCAGTCGTCACCGAGCACGGTCTGCCGGGCCGACGCGGTGAACGACGCGGCGTCGAGCTGGAAGCCGTGCGCGGCGAAGGCCATCCCGGTGTAGTGCTGCGGCCCGTGGAACTGGAACCACAGTGGGTACGCCAGCAGCGTCACCGCCACCACGGCCGCCACCGCGAGTCGACCGAGCAGGGCCGGCGCGAGGCGGCGGGCCGCGGCCCGGTCGGCGAGGGCGTAGCCCAGCGCGAACACCCCGGCGGCGAGCGCCAGGAAGACGAGCACCTCCTCGCCGATGAACACCTGCCACACGAGCAGCAGCCCGAGGCCGACACCGGGCCGCCACACCCGGCGCGGGCTCGACCCGGGACGGAACACCAGGGCGAGGATCGCCGGTAGCAGGAACTGGGCGGCCACGTGCAGATGCGCCCCGGCCTGGGCGATCATGCCGGGGGCGAAGCCACAGACCAGCCCGCCGAGCGCCGCCGCGGAGCGGGCGGTGACCAGTCGACGGCGCAGCAGCGCGTACCAGGCCGTGGCGGTGCCGGCGAGGCAGCCGACCACCGCCACGCAGAACGCCGCCTGCGAGCCGAACAGCAGCGTGACCGGGGCCAGCGGGACACCGAGGCCGAGCACCGAGGTGTTCGCCATCAGGTTGACCCCGTCCGGCGCGTTCAGGGCGGTGCTGAAGAGCGGGTTCTCCCCCGCGACGACGGCGTGTGCCGCGTGGGCCAGCATCCACTCGAAGAGCACCTGGTCGCCGGCCTGGTGGAACAGCCGCCCGGGGTGGCCCCACTGGGCGCTGGTCAGCAGCACCGCCAGCCCCAGGTAGCCGGCGATGACCAACGCGTCCGGCAGCCACGCCGGCCGGGGTGGGCGCGCGGTGGGCGGACCGACCGTCGCCGTCTCCGTCGGCGACGACGTCGTTCCGGTGGACATCAGACCGAGCGGTCGGTCAGCGTCCGAACGTCCCACACCCAGACGTCCAGCTCCTGGCGACCGGGGCCGACCAACTCCTCGACGGTACGCCGCAGCGGTTCGACGTGCTGCTGACGAACCGGCAGCACCAGGATCGCCGCGTGCCAGTGCCGCAGCTCGTCGGTGAAGCGCCGACGCTGCCGGTCGTCCAGCTTGGGGGTCCGGCCGGTGGTCGCCACCTCCTCCAGCAGTTGGCCCACCCCGCTGGGCCGGCCGCCGAACCGACCGGGGTCGCCGGTGTTGCCGTTGCGGGGGGCGAGGAAGTAGCCACCCGGGATCTTGAAGTCGAGGTTGGTGGCCGCCGCCCAACGCATGCCGTGGGTGTTGCCCATGCTGGGCACCGGGATCGGCACCAGCGTCTGGTCCGGGCCGACGTACGCCCGCCAGCGGTCGGCGGTGATGAACTCCGGCACCGGCGGCCGGGACACCATCCGCAGCGGCATCGGGGCGATCGGCAGCAGCGCGAACGCCAGGCCGGCGGCGGTGAGCGTCCGGACGGTACGCCGGTCGGCCGGGCGCAGCTCCCAGGCCCGCTCGACGGCGAGCGCGAGCAGCAGACCGATGACCACAGTGGTGATCAGGCCGAACCGGGTCGGCACGACCGCGTCCAGCAGGGGCAGGTGCACCAGCAACTCCCACGGCCCGGTGATCAGCTCCCGGTCCCACCAGGAGATCCGCTCGCCGAGGGAGAGCAGGGCGAAGAAGCCACCGGTCGCGGCGAGCGCCCGCACGACCATCTCCCGCCGCAGCCACACCACGACGCCGACGGCGAGCAGCGACAGGCTCCAGCCGAAGAAGGCGTTCTCCTCGGAGTAGTTCGGGGCCAGGTTGACGTTGGCCCGCTGGTTGCCGCCGAGGGTGGCCGAGCCGGGGGCGAAGAAGGCGGCGATGTCGTTGCCGTAGTCCTGCACGGCGTCGCTGAGCCCGTGGTACGCCATCGGCCCGGCGAACTGCACGTACAGCGGGTACGCCAGCAGCGCCCCGGCCAGCAGCGCGCAGGCGGCGAGGCCGGCGGCCAGCGGTCGCCACGCCGCCCGCCAGCGGGCCGGCTCCTGGGCCACCACCGCGAGCAGGAAGATCCCGCAGGCCAGCGCCGTGAAGAGCAGGATCTCCTCGTTGATGAACGCCTGCGCGGTGACGAGCAGGGCGAGCAGGGCACCGTCGCGGACCGGCCGGCGCGAGCGGGTGAGCACCAGCACCCGCCAGACGATGAACGGCAGCAGGAACTGGCTGATGATGTTCGGGTGCCAACTGGCGTGCGAGAGCATCGCCGGGGAGAACCCGCAGAACCAGCCGCCCGCCGCGGCCGCGAGCGGCGTACGCACGACGTGGCGGCGCAGCACGAGGTACCAGGCCATCGCGGTGCCGGCGAGGCCGAGCGTCACCAGCACCACGAAGGACACCGCCGGCCCGAACAGCAGGGTCACCGGCACCATCGGGATGCCCAGCGCCAGCACCGCCGTGTTGGCCATCAGGTTGACGCCGTCGGGGTAGTTGAACTGCTCGGTGTAGAACGGGTACTCGCCGTGCAGCACCACCCGCACCGAGTGGGCGAGGAAGAACTGCACCTGGGCCGGGTCTCCGGTGTAGAGCGACGCCACCCGGCCGGCCGGGTCCAGCCAGATCCGGCTGGTCACCCAGAGCGCGGCGAGCAGGAACAGCGCGCCGACCGCCAGGTGCTGCCGTCGCCGGGTCCAGCGGGCCCACCGACGTCGGCGCGGCCCGGCAGTCCCCTCGTCGCCGTCCCCGTGCGCGGGTACGCCAGCCGGGGTGACTTCGACGGGTACGCCAGTCGGGGTGGCTCGGGCCGGCGGCGCTGCCGGAGTCTCGACCGGCGCTGCCGGTGGGGCTTCGGCCGGCGCGGCGGCGACCGCAGTCGTGGCCGGTGCGGGCTCGGGCTCGCGCTGAACGGTGCCCACGCCGGCACCGGCACGGGCGGCCGGAGCAGCGGAGCCGCCGGGAGCGCCGACGGCCCTGGCCCGGGAAGCGGTGGGAGTGTGGTGGCTCACTGTCTCGTCGGGGCCGGCCGCCTCCGGGTGCGGCGCGGACAGGGCGCGGGACTCGGCAGGCGTCACAGTCGGCGGAGTCTACCCGAGCGGCGAAAAGGCACTAAAGCCCCGGTGACGTCCATTGTGGTGGGTGCGGGGCCGGCCAGCGGCAGCGTCGCGTCGGACATCTCGTACTATGGCGCTTTCCCACAACGACGGCGAGGCGATCGGGGGCGGATCAGGTGACTCCGGGCCGCCGGCACGGCAGGGCGCTCAGCGTCCTGCTGACCGCGCTGTTGACCGCCACCGCGTGCGGTCCCGTGGCGGAGCGCACGCCCCGCGACCTGCGGGTGGGGTACGACAGCCTCGACGGCACGCTGGCGGTGTGGCCGCCCCGGGGCGACCTGGCCGGTGACGCGGCGGCGACGGCGGCGGTCACCAGGGCCGTCCGCGACTGGCGCTCGCCGGCCGACGACCGGGCGCACCTGCCCTCGTCCGGCATCCTCTTCTCGGGCCGGGTCGACGGGGCGCCGGTGGCCCTGGTCGCGGCCGACGTGCCCGGTGAGAGCGCCTCCTGGCTGCTGCAACTCACCGGCGACGACGGCCGGTACGCGATCGCCCGCGCCACCGAGTACACCGACCCCGGCTACCTGGTCTACTCCGACGTCCTGCCGGTGCAGACGGCAGGTGGTCGGCGCTACCTGGTCTCCGCCCGGGTGCAGCAACTGCTCGGGCCGCAGGGCCGGGCGCTGACCGTCGCCGACGGCCTCAGCGCCCCGGTCGACGTGCCGGCCTGCACGGCGGTCGGCGTGACGGCGACCCTGCGGGCCACCGAGTCGCTGCCCCGCGGGCGGGCCGCCGACCGGCTGCTCGACCTGGGCACCGGCACGACCGACCCGCGCTATCCGCTGGTTCGTGACGAGTCCGGCGCGGGCCGGCGGGCGCTCACCGGCCTGGACACCTGCGTGCTGGCCGGCGAGCGGGGTCCGTTCGGCAGCATTCCGCGCCGGATCGGCGACCGGGACGCGCCGAAGTCGGTGCCGACGTCCTGGCCGATGGCGAAGCTCTCGGTCCGCTCGCTCGGTGAGGTGGCTCTCGGCGGCGGCGAGCCGGCCGAGTTGCAGCAGCTCAGCTGGGACACCGACGCCGGCACGATGACCGCGGTCGTCTACCGGCCGGCGGACGGGAGCGCGCCGGTGGTCTCACCGGCCGACCGGGCCACGCCGTTGCAGACGTACCAGCTGCCGGTGCCCGGCCAGCCGCTTGTGGTGCTCAGCTGGCGGGCCACCCGGGACAGCTCCCTCTCGGTGCCGCCCGGCACCCCGCTGCTGGTGGAGCGCCCCGGCCTGGTGGTCGTCCCCGAGCCGGCCAGCACCCAGACCTACAGCCTGGCCAACACCGACAAGACCCACTACCGCTCCGTGTCGCCCCGCTCCCGCTAGCCCTCGCGATCGTGCACTTTCTGCCCCGCACGGCGACCGGAAGTGCACGATCGAGCTAGGCGGGAGGGCCGCACGCCGACGGCGGGCGGGCCCGTAGGGGCCGCCCGCCGTCGGTCGAGCCGGGTCAGTTCTGGGCCGGGGTCTTCGTGGGAGTCAGCCGGTCCGGGGTGGCGTCCAGGCCGGAGATCCAGCCGGTGACGTTGCGGGCGACGTCCTGGGCGGTCAGGCCGAGGTCGGCGAGGATCTGCGCGCGGGTGCCGTGCGGGTGCCAGTCGGCCGGTACGCCCAGGTCCTTGAGCGGCACCCGGACGTCGGCGTCCCGCATGGCCTGGCCGAGAGCGTCGCCGACTCCGCCGACGCGGACGCCGTCCTCGACGCTGACCACGAGCCGGTGCCGGGCGGCCAGCTCGACCAGCTCGGCCGGGACCGGGCGGACCCAGCGGGGGTCGACGACTGTGACGCCGTAGCCCTGCTCGGCGACCCGGGCGGCGACCTCCATGCCCAGCTGGCCGAAGGAGCCGACGGCGACGAGCAGCACGTCGGTACGCGCCGACTCGGCCAGCACGTCGACCGGGCCGACCCGGCGCAGCGCCGGCAGGTCCGCGGCGACCGCGCCGGTCGGGAACCGCACGACGGTCGGGCCGTCGTCGGTGGCCAGCGCCTCACGCAGCTCCTCGCGCAGCGTGGCGGCGTCCCGGGGAGCGGCGATCCGCAGGCCGGGAACCACGCCGAAGACCGACATGTCCCAGATGCCGTAGTGGCTGGGGCCGTCCGGGCCGGTGATGCCCGCCCGGTCCAGCACGAAGGTCACCGGCAGCTTGTGCATCGCCACGTCCAGCAGGACCTGGTCGAAGGCGCGGTTGAGGAAGGTGGCGTAGACCGCGACCACCGGGTGCAGACCGCCGAGCGCCAGGCCGGCCGCCGAGGTGGCGGCGTGCTGCTCGGCGATGCCCACGTCGTACACCCGCTCGGGGTACTTGCGGGCCAGCTTGGCGATGCCGGTCGGCTCGGCCATGGCGGCGGTGATGCCCACCACGTCCGGCCGCTCGTCGGCCACGGCCAGCAGCTCGTCGGCGAAGACGTGGGTCCACTTCACCGAGGGGGCGGCCAGCAGCGCGCCGGTCTCCACGTCGAAGGCGCTGCCGGGGCCGTGCAGACAGTCCGCCTCGTCCTCCTCGGCCGGGCGGTAGCCGTACCCCTTGCGGGTGACGGCGTGCACGATCACCGGGCCGCCGAAGTTCTTCGCCGCGCGCAGCGCCGACTCGACGGCCGCCACGTCGTGCCCGTCCACCGGACCGACGTACTTGATGCCGAGGTCCTCGAACATGGCCTGCGGGGCGACCGCGTCCTTGATGCCCTTCTTGACCGCGTGCAGCACCTCGTACATCGGCTTGCCGACCAGCGGCGTCGAGCCGAGAGCGTCCTTGACCGTGTCGAGGACCTTCTCGTAGCCGGGGTTGAGCCGCAGCGAGGAGAGGTGGTCGGCGAGACCGCCGATGGTCGGCGAGTAGGACCGGCCGTTGTCGTTGACCACGATGACGAGGGAGTTGCCGGCGGTGGCGATGTTGTTCAGCGCCTCCCAGCACATGCCGCCGGTCAGCGCGCCGTCGCCGACCACTGCCACGACGCTGCGCGCCTCGCCCCGCAGGGCGTACGCCTTGGCCAGGCCGTCGGCGTAGGAGAGCGCGGTGGAGGCGTGCGAGTTCTCGATGAGGTCGTGCTCGCTCTCCGCCTGGCTGGGGTAGCCGGAGAGGCCGCCGCGCTGGCGGAGCTTGTCGAAGCCGGCCTGGCGCCCGGTGAGGATCTTGTGCACGTACGCCTGGTGGCCGGTGTCGAACAGGAGCCGGTCCCGGGGGGAGTCGAAGACGCGGTGCATGGCCAGCGTCAGCTCGACCACACCGAGGTTGGGCCCGACGTGCCCGCCGGTGCGGGAGACCTTGGCGATCAGGAAGTCCCGAATCTCCGCGGCGAGCACATCCAGCTCCTCGCCCGACATCCGCTTGACGTCCTGCGGACCGCGTACCGTCCCCAGCAACCGACCGTGGTTGGCCGTGTCCTCTTCAACACTCATGACCGGAGAGTCTATCGGCCGTCCGACACTCCGCAGCCTGGCCCGAGCCGCGCGCACCGCAGCGGGCGGCTGAGCGCCTGGTCAGGGCCGATCCACAACGGGCGCGTCGGCCGGCAGCAGGAGCCCCACCAGCTCGACGTGCTGGGTCATCGGAAACAGGTCGAAGCCGCGCAGCGCGGCCAGCCGCCAGCCCAGCTCGGCGAAGGTGCGCACGTCCCGGGCGAAGGCGGCCGGGTCGCAGGCCACGTACGCGACCGCCCGCGGACCGGCGGCGGCCAGCGCGCGCACCACCGGAGCGCCGGCGCCGGAGCGCGGCGGGTCGAGCACCACCACGTCGACCGGGCCGGTGATCCGTCGACGGGCCAGCGCGGTCTCCACCCGGGCCGCCACCACCTCCACGCGGGGCAGGTCGGCCAGGTTCTCCCGGGCGGCGGCGACGCCCTGTTCGGCAGCCTCCACCAGGGTCACCCGACCGGACGCGCCGACCCGGGCGGCCAGCCCGGCGGCGAACAGCCCGGCGCCGCCGTAGAGGTCCCAGGCCACCTCGCCCGGACGCGGGTCGAGCAGCTCCAGCACGGCCGTGGACAGGGTGTCCGCCGCCGCCGGGTGCACCTGCCAGAAGGCGGACGCGGGCAGCGCCCAGTCCCGCCCGGCGGCCACCTCGCGGACCTCGGTCGGCCCGCTCACCGGCGTGGCCACCCCGTCGCGGACCTCGGCGACGCTCACGTCCCCGCCGGTGCTGGCGACGGTCTCCACCGCCTCGGCCGCCGGCCAGCGCGTGCCGGTCGGGGTGAGCACCGGCAGCTGCTGGATGGCCGGGTGGGCGATCCGGCAGCGGTCGATCGGCACGACCTCGTGCGAGCGGTGCTTGAGCAGGCCGGCGCGGTCCGCGGCGTCGACCGCGTAGCGGACCCGCGAACGCCAGCCCAGGAGCCCGCCCGGCAGCGCCTCGACCTGGACGCCGAGCAGGTCCAGCTCGGCGTCGGTGAGCCCGCCGAGGCGGACCAACTGCTCGCGCACCACTGCGGTCTTCCAGGCCAGTTGCGCGTCCGGGGCGACGTGTTGCAGATCGCAGCCGCCGCAGGCGCCCGGCCTCGCGTACGGGCAGGGCGGCTCCACCCGGTCCGGTGAGGGCTCCAGCACGGTCACGGCGTCGGCCCGGACGAACCCGCGGTGCACCTCGGTGACCTCGGCGATCACCCGCTCGCCGGGCAGCGCGTGCCGGACGAACACCACCTGCCCGTCCACCCGGGCCACGCAGTGCCCGCCGGGGGCGACCGCGTCGACGGTCAGCTCGACCCGCTCCGCCTCCGCCAGGCCACGTTCGGCCCCGACGGGTGGCGAGGCCGCCGCGGTCCGCTCAGTCACGGCCGTTCCCGACCGTTTCGCTGTCCACCGGGCCGGACTCGTCCGGCGGCGGCGCGGTGACCGCGGCAGGCACGGTGCCCCGCGGCCCGCGCGCGGGGGTACGGGAGAGCGTGGCGTCCAGCCGGTCCAGGTTCTTGCTCGCGGTCGAGGCGAGCTGCCACGGAACGCTGACCACCATCACCCCCGGTTCGAAGAGCAGCCGGCCCTTGAGGCGCAGCGCGCTCTGGTTGTGCAGCAGGTTCTCCCACCAGCGTCCCACCACGTACTCCGGGATGAAGACGGTGACGACGTCGCGCGGTGACGTACGACGGGTCGAGGCGACGAAGTCCAGGATCGGCCGGGTGATCTCCCGGTACGGCGAGTCGACCACGGTGAGCGGGATCGCCATCTCCCGCCGCTCCCAGTCGGCCTGCAGGTCGCGGGTGTCCTTCTCGTCCACGTTGACGGTCACCGCGGTCAGCGTGTCCGGCCGGGTGGCCCGGGCGTACGCGATGGCCCGCAGCGTCGGCTGGTGTAGCTTGCTGACCAGCACGATCGCGTGGTTCCGGGCGGGCAGCACGGCCCGGCCCTCGTCCGGTGGGGTCAGCTCGGTGGCGACCCGGTCGTAGTGCCGGCGGATGGCCAGCATCAGCGCGTAGATCACGGCCATCGCCGCGATCGCGATCCAGGCGCCGAGCAGGAACTTGGTGATCAGGACGATCACCAGCACCGTGCCGGTCAGACCCATGCCGAAGGTGTTGATGGCCCGGGAGCGGTGCATCCGCTTGCGCGCCTCCGGGTCCCGCTCGGTGCGCAGGCGTCGGTTCCAGTGTCGGATCATGCCGGCCTGGGAGACGGTGAACGAGACGAAGACGCCGACGATGTAGAGCTGGATGAGGCGGGTCACCTCGGCCTGGAACCCGACGATCAGCACGATCGCGAAGAGGGCGAGAAAGGTGATGCCGTTGGAGAAGGCCAGCCGGTCGCCCCGGGTGTGGAACTGGCGGGGCAGGTAGCGGTCCTGGGCGAGGATCGAGCCGAGCACCGGGAAGCCGTTGAACGCGGTGTTCGCGGCCAGGAAGAGGATGAGCGCGGTCATCCCGGCCACCACGTAGAGCAGGAACGAGCCGGAGCCGAAGACCGTCTCGCCGAGCTGGGTGGTCACCGTCTTCTGCACGTACCCGTCGGGGCCCGAGACGATCTGCAGGGCCGGGTCCTCGACGAACTGCAGGTGGGTCAGCCGGGCCAGCCAGATGATCCCGACGAGCAGGCTCACCGCGATCGCGCCCAGCAGCAGCAGCGTGGTGGCGGCGTTGCGGCTCTTCGGCGCCTTGAACGCGGGCACGCCGTTGGAGATCGCCTCGACACCGGTGAGTGCGGCGGCGCCCGAGCTGAACGTCCGCAGCAGCAGGAAGACCAGCGCGAAACCGGTCACGCTGTGCTCGGCCTGGATGACCAGGTCGGCACTGGGCGCACGCAGGTCGTCGCCCAGCACGAAGACGCGGAACAGCCCGGTGAGCAGCATCGCGCCCATCACGATCACGAAGCCGTACGTGGGGATGGCGAACGCGGTGCCCGACTCGCGCAGCCCGCGCAGGTTGACCGCGGTCAGCAGGATCACTGCGAGCACCGCGATCATGACCTTGTGGGTGGCCACGAACGGCACCACCGAGCCGAGGTTCGCCACGCCGGAGGAGACCGACACGGCCACCGTGAGCACGTAGTCGACCAGCAGGGCGCTGGCCACCCCGACCCCGAACTTCGGCCCGAGATTGACCGTGGCCACCTCGTAGTCGCCGCCGCCGGAGGGGTAGGCGTGCACGTTCTGCCGGTAGCTGGCCACCACCGTGAGCATCACCACGACCACCGCGAGGGCGATCCACGGGGAGAACAGGAACGCCGACGCCCCGGCGATGGACAGGGTCAGCAGGATCTCGTCAGGCGCGTACGCGACGCTGGACAGCGCGTCGGAGGCGAACACGGGCAGCGCGATGCGCTTCGGCAGGAGGGTGTGCTGCAGTCGGTCGGACCGGAACGGTCGACCGAGCAGCAGTCGCTTCAGCAGCGAGGTGGGTCTGGCCACGAACGCCAAGGGTACGACCACCACGGTGAGAACGCGGGGGTGGGCGATCACCGTCGGCCGACAGGACGCGGTACGGTCGGTCCCGCTGTCGACCCGGACGTGGCAGGCTCGAACTCGGAGCCACCGGCGGCGAAAGGGCCAGCGGCAGCGGTACGCACCTTGGGAGGGACAGCGTGCACGTCGTGATCATGGGATGTGGCCGGGTCGGGTCGACCCTCGCCCACAGCCTGGAGTCCCGGGGGCACTCGGTGGCGGTGATCGACCAGGACGCCGACGCCTTCCGCCGGCTCGGCCCCGACTTCGCCGGGATCACGGTGACCGGGGCGGGCTTCGACGGCGAGGTGCTGCGTCAGGCCGGCATCGAGCGCGCGGACGCCTTCGCGGCCGTCTCCAGCGGCGACAACTCCAACATCATCTCGGCGCGGTTGGCCCGTGAGACGTTCGGCGTGTCCCGGGTCGCGGCCCGGATCTACGACCAGCGCCGGGCCCAGGTCTACGAGCGGCTGGGCATTCCCACTGTGGCGACGGTGCGCTGGACGGCCGACCGGATGCTGCGGCACCTCGTGCCCGAGGGCAACGTGGAGATCTTCCGCGACCCCACGAGCACCGTGTCGATCGTCGAGGTGCCGGTGCACAAGGAGTGGATCGGCCGGCCGGTGCGCGTCCTGGAGGAGGCATCCGGTGCTCGGGTGGCCTACCTGATCCGCTTCGGCATCGGCACGCTGCCCACCGCGTCCACCGTCGTACAGGAGGGTGACCAGGTGTTCATGCTGGTCAGCGACGACATCGTGGCGACGGTCACGTCGGTGGCGGCGACCCCGCCGGAAGGGGGGCACTGAGCCATGCGGATCGCCATCGCGGGCGCCGGCAACGTGGGCCGCTCGATCGCCCAGGAGCTGATCGAGAACGGCCACCAGGTGATGCTGATCGAACGGCAGCCGAAGATGCTCCGGCCGGACCGGGTGCCGGCCGCCGAGTGGGTGCTCGCCGACGCGTGCGAGGTGGCCAGCCTGGAGGAGGCCAACGTCGCCGGCTGCGACGTGGTGGTCGCGGCCACCGGTGACGACAAGACCAACCTGGTGCTGTCGCTGCTGGCCAAGACCGAGTTCGCGGTGCCCCGGGTGGTGGCCCGGGTCAACCGGGCGGAGAACGAGTGGCTCTTCACCGAGCAGTGGGGCGTCGACGTCGCGGTGAGCAAGCCCCGGGTGATGGCCGCCCTGGTCGAGGAGGCGGTCACCGTCGGCGACCTGGTCCGGCTGATGACCTTCCGGCAGGGCGAGGCGAACCTCGTCGAGATCACCCTCCCGCCGACCGCTCCCTACGTCGGTCAGCCCCTGCACGCGGTGCCGCTGCCCCGCGACTCCGCCCTGGTGGCGATCCTGCGCGGCAAGCGCGTCCTGGTGCCCAGCCCGGACGACCCCATCGAGGCCGGCGACGAGCTGATCTTCGTCTGCACCGCCGAGGTGGAGGACGATGTCCGCGCGGTCATCCTCGGCCCGGACAGCGTCGAGCGGACCCGCGGCTCACACTGAGCCGTCGGGCGCGGGCGGCGCGGTCGCTCAGGCGCCGGGCAGCGGGGTCGGTTGCGGCTCCCGGGTGACCCGGCGCACTGTCCAGACGGTGATGAGCAGCAGCAGCGCGTACGGGGGGTAGCCCAGCGCCAGCCGGGCCACGCCCAGCGCGGTGTCCTGGTGGGCCAGGTAGAGCCCGGCCTGCACGCCCACCTTGGCGAGCCACACCACGCCCCAGAGCACGGTCAGCCGGGTGAAGACGTGCACCAGCTTCGGGTCGGCCCGCCACTCGGAGCGGCCCTTGGCGACCAGCACCGACCAGATCCACCCGACGAGGGGCTGCCGGATGGCCGCCGAGATCAGCAGGGCGATGCCGTAGCCGATGCCGTAGAGGATGCCGGGAAGGTAGAAATCCCGCTCGTCACCGGTGCGCCAGGCGATGGCGGCGCCGATGCCCACCCCGAACAGCCCGTTGACCGCGTGCCGGATCGGCCGGCGCTGAGCCAGCCGCAACCCGGCGATCAGCAGCGCGACGGCCACCGAGGCGATCACGGCGGGCCGCAGGTCGCCGATGATGTTGGCGAGCACGAAGACGACCACCGGGATGCTGGACTCGACCAGCCCCCGCCAGCCGCCGAGCTGGTCGGCCATCTGCTCGGCGATCGTGGGCAGCGGCTCGTCGTCCTGCGGAGGATCGGTCTCCGGCTGTGCTGCCCGGTGCTGTCCCGTGGTCATGCCCGGCCTTCCGTCCGCGGTGCCGTCACTTCGGCGAGTCCAGCTCGTAGTACGGGTTGTAGATGACCTTGCGGTCGTCGCGCATGGCCACCCGGCCGCGCGCGGTCAGGTGCCGCCCCGGCTCGATCCCGGAGATGTGCCGCCGGCCCAGCCAGACCAGGGTGACGACGTCGCTGCCGTCGTACAGGTCGGCCTCGAGGGTGGGCAGGTTGGTGCGCGGCGTGTAGACCACGGTGCGCAGCCGACCGGCGACCGAGACCAGCTGGCCCCGGGAGCACTGCTGGGCCAGGACACCGCCGCAATCGGCGCTCTCCTGCCGCAGCTCCTGCGCGTCGATCTCGGCCTCGCTGGCGGTGAACCGTTGCAGGATGCGCCGCAGCGACACCCGGCTCTCGTCGGTCTTCATGACCTCCGCGTCACCCTCTCCACGCTCGCCGGCGCTGGCCGGCACCGGCCCAGCTCCGGCGACGCCGGAACCGTCCCGCCAGCGTACGCCGACGGGGCCGGTTCCGGCGGGCCGGTGGGCGCTCGGTCAGACCTGGCGGGGCTCGGCGGCGGCGGACGTGTCCCCGCCCTCGGCGTCGGCCTGGTCGGCGATCTCGCGGGGCAGTCGCAGCGGCAGCGGCTCACGGACCGGTTTCGCCTCCTGGCCACGGTCGACCACCAGGCCGTCCAGGCACTCGGCGAGCGGGCCGGCGCTGGCCGGGTCGGTGGCCACCGGGCCCTGGAAGACGCCCCGGACCATCCAGCGCGGCCCGTCGACGCCGACGAACCGCAGGTTCGTCGGGCCGTCCGGGGTGCGCACCTGGGCGTGCAGCTCCGGGCCGTACTCGCCCTCGACCTCCTGGGCGGCGGCGCCGTCGCTCAGCAGCGACTGTCGGATCTCCTCGCGCACCTCGTCCCAGATCCCCTCGGACCGGGGGGCGGCGAAGACGCCGAGCTGCAGCGCGTTGTCCCCGTGCACCAGCACCACCTGCTGGATCACGCCCTGCGGGTCGGCCTGCACCCGCACCTCCACCTCGGCCACCGCCGGGATGTGCAGGCTGCCGAGGTCGAGTCGCTGCACGTCGTCGTCGACCTCGGAGATGTCGTACGGCCCGCGCACGAGCGCCGGCGCCGACGTCCCGGTGCCCTCGTCGAGGACCTCGGTGGTCCGCTCGTCGCGGGTGTGCCGCCCGGCATCGGCCCGCTTTCGGGAGAAGATCACTGCGCCCACCCTCCGCTGTTCACAATCACCCTGCCACCTCTTCCGTCTGCCCGTGGCCCGGCTCGGCCGGCCGCTGGTCGGCCCACTCCTGGCCGGCCGGTGACGGCACCAGCCCGGCGTGCCCGCCGGTCGAGCCGTGCCCGCCGGCCCCGCGCGAGGACCCGGGCAGCTCGGCCACCGGCTCGAACCGCGCCCGCGCGACCCGCTGGACCACGAGCTGGGCGATCCGGTCGCCACGGGAGATCTTCGCGGGCGTGTCCCGATCATGGTTGATCAGGTTGACCATGATCTCACCCCGGTAGCCGGCGTCGACCGTACCGGGCGCGTTGAGCACCGTCACGCCGAGCCTGGCCGCCAGGCCGGACCGAGGGTGGACCAGGCCCACGTAGCCGTCCGGCAGGGCGACGGCCACGCCGGTGGGCACCAGGGCCCGACCGCCGGGCGGCAGCTCCACGTCCGCGGCGGCCACCAGGTCGGCCCCGGCGTCGCCGGGATGGGCGTACGTGGGCAGCGGCAGCTCGGCATCGAGCAGCCGTACGGGCACGGGTACGACGTCGGTCACGGGTCCCCTCTTCGTCCGGTTGTCTCCGGTGACCCTGCCATCCTGCCGGTTGGCCGGCCCGCCGTGCGCCGTACCCTCGCAGGAGTGAGCATGTCGCCCTCCCCGTCCGCCGATCGGCCGCCAACCCCGGCCCGTCCGGCGTACGCCGAACGGCTGGACCTGCCCTGGTGGCTGTGGCTGACCGGGCTGGTGGCCGCCGCGCTGCTGGCCGTCGAGATCTGGATGGGCGGCCCCGGCGTCCGGGCCTGGCTGCCCTTCGCGGTGCTGCTGCCGGTCACCGCCGCCGGGCTGTGGTGGCTGGGCCGGATCCGCGTCGCGGTCGCCGACGCCGAGTTGCGGGTGGACGACGCCCGGCTGCCGGTGCGCTTCGTGGCCGACGTGATCCCGTTGGACGTGGCCGGCCGCCGTGAGGTGCTCGGGGTGGGCGCGGACCCACTCGCCTTCGTGGTGCAGCGGCCCTGGATCGGCGGCGCCGTGCAGGTGGTGCTCGACGACCCGGCCGACCCGACCCCGTTCTGGGTGGTGAGCACGAGGCGTCCGGTCGAGTTGGCCGAGACGGTGCTGGCCGCGCGGGACGCCGGCCGGCCGGCCGACCGTACGGCCGGCGAGCCGGGCTGACCGACGCCGACGACCCCGCTCAGGTGCCCGTCGGCGGGCCGGGCAGGGCCGGCGGCGGCGCCGGCCGGGCGATGCCGCGACGGCGCAGGTCCACCTGGAGCTGGTCGGCCATCTGCCGGGTGGCCCGGCGGTTGAGGAAGCTGGCCACCGCCGCGCCGGTCAGGAACGGCCCGAGCGTGGTGAGGTTGCGCCCGAATCGGCGCAGCAGCATGTCCCGCATCTCCTTGCGGGCGGCGGTGCCGAGCACCGCGCCCACGCCCACACCGGGCACCATCGGGTTGACCCCGCGCTGGGTGGCCCAGGAGTGCACCAGGGCCACCGCTCGTTGGCTGCCGGCGCTTGGCAGCGACACGCCGTGGATCTCGTGCAGCTCACCGATCAGTTTCAGCTCCACCGCCACGACGGCGACCGTCTCGGCGGCGAGCAGCACGGGCGCGGAGAGCAGCGTGGGCGCGACGGTCCATTCTACGGCGGCGACTCCCCCGCCGGCCGCGCCGATCCCGGCGGTGGCGCGGGAGGCGTTGCGGATCAGTCGCTCGGCCAGGGCGGCGTCGTCCAGGCCGGGAAAGTGTCGACGCAGGGTGGCCAGGTCCCGCACCGGTACGTGCGGGGCGATCTCGGCCACCGTGTCGGTCATCCAGCGCACGGCGGCGCGGGGCTTGAACAGGTCGGAAATGCCTCGGCTGCGGGCCTGCCCCATTATCCGGGTGAGCAGTTGCCGCCGCCGGGCCGGCTCGATGTCGTCCGCGGTCAACGCCGCGACGGTGGCGCCGAGATCGTCCGCGCCGTCGTCGGTGGTGTCGCCTCGATCGCTCATGGGTCGGACCTCCCGGTGGTGTGGCTACCCGCTACGAGTCAAACAGGTACCCACCGGCGTCGCACGCCTACACCGGTAGCGGCGGCCCCGATCAGGAGGCCGCCGCCGGTGTCGTGAGTGTCAGACGCACTCTCGGCAGATCAGCTCGCCGTTGCGCTCGACCGCCAGCTGGCTGCGATGGTGGACCAGGAAGCAGCGGGCGCACCGGAACTCGTCCTGCTGCATCGGTAGCACCTTGACAGTGAGCTCCTCGTCGGCCAGGTCGGCACCGGGCAGCTCGAAGCTCTCGGCGACCTCGGCCTCGTCGACGTCCACCGCGCCCGACTGTGAGTCGACGCGCCGTGCCTTGAGCTCTTCCAGGCTGTCCTCGCCGAGGTCGACCTCGTCGCGACGCGGGGCGTCGTAGTCGGTGGCCATCGGATGTCACTCTCCCATATCGATGTTGTCGCTTCCGGTTGTAACGCCGGACGACGCTGTTTCGGTTCCGCTGGCCGGCAACCACTTGTGTCGGGCACCCGACCCGCGGGACCGTACGGGTCGGGACCGCTGGGGCCACTCCCCTGCGAGCGCGGAACCTTACCCCCCCTTGGGCGAGGCATGTATACCGCCCTTGCGGCTGAGATGTACGCCCCCGCACGCGAAGTTGTTCCCAATGTGATTCAGGCGACACGAAGATAGGGGTAGTAGTACCCGGTTCAGGGTCGGCGCGCCGGCATGTCGGACTGTTTCCACGCGACGGCCGGACAACCGTTAACCTCAGCGGCGTATTCGACGGCCGGCGGTCAGTGCGATCGTTGGCGGCCGCCGCCACCCACCTGAGGTCCCGGGAGCGCCCAGATGAGTTTTGCGCGAGTGCGAGCACTCGTCGTCGTCGGCCTGCTGGGGGTCCTGGCCCTGGCGTTCGTGATCACCGCGATCGTCCGCGACAGCCAGGGCGAGGCCGGCGCGGCGGGCGGCTGCCCGGACGGTTGGCCGTTGGCCGACGTCACCCTGCACGAGCCCAAGGACGTCAAGATCAACGTCTTGAACGCGACCGACGAGCCGGGCCGGGCGGGCGCCGTCGCCGACGACTTCCGCAACCGCAAGTTCCAGGTCAAGAAGGTCGGCAACGCGCCCAAGGGCATCGACGACGTCGCCGTGCTGAAGTTCGGCCCCAAGGGCGTCAGCTCCGCCCACCTGCTCAAGGCGTACTTCCTCAACAACGCCGAGCCGGTCTACGACGACAAGCGCACCGACGACACCGTGGACGTGGTGTTGGGCAACGGCTTCCAGCAGCTCGCCACCACCACCGAGGTCAACCAGTCCCTCGGCGACCTGGGCCCACCGGTCGCGCCGGCGGGCTCCTGCCCGTCCCCCGCCGCCAAGAAGTGACGGCGTAACCGGGCCGTCCGCCCCGCGCCGAGCATCCGGGTCCACCCCGGCGGAGCGGTCAGGGGCCGCCGGAGGCGTCCAGGGCGGCCAGCCGGTCGTGCAGCCCGGCGAAGAGGGCGGGCGGGGCCGCGATCACCAGGTCCGGGCCGGGCGGGCGACCGGCCAGGCCGGAGACCCGCACGCCCGCCTCGGCGGCCACCAGCCCGCCGGCGGCCAGGTCCCAGGCGGCCAGGCCCTTCTCGAAGTACGCGTCCAGCCGCCCCTCCGCCACCAGGCAGAGGTCCAGGGCGGCGGCGCCGAGGCGGCGGATGTCCCGCACCGACGCGATCAGTCCGGCCACCACCGACGCCTGGTGCGCCCGTCGGCCGGCGTCATAGCCGAAGCCGGTGCCGACCAGCGCCTGCCCCAGATCCGTCTCGCCGGAACAGCGCAGCCGGACGCCATCGCGCCAGGCGCCGCCACCAGCGGTGGCGGTCCACTCCTCGCCGGTGTGCACGTTGCGCACCACGCCGGCGACCACCACCCCGTCCACCTCGGCGGCCAACGACACCGCGCTGTACGGCAACCCGTAGAGGTAGTTCACGGTGCCGTCGATCGGGTCGACGATCCACCGCACGCCGCCCGGCTCCGCCGGACCGGTGTCCTCCGTGCCGTACTCCTCGCCCAGGACCGCGTCCCCCGGCCGCAGCGCGCGCAGCGCGTCGAGGACCTGCCGCTCGACGGCCCGGTCGGCCGCCGTGACCACGTCGGTGACCGTGCTCTTGGTCGCCGCCACGGAGACGCCCTCGACCCGCATCCGGTACGCGGTGGCGGCGGCGTCCCGCGCCACGTCGAGCGCGATCGCCAACAGTTCCCGCGGTGTCGGCGCCGAACGGTCCATTCCAGGGTCCCTTCCCGTACGACCGGGGCGTTCCGGGCCGTGCGCGAGTATCATCCTTACAAAGTCCACATCTGCGCCGAATCGGCGGTCCCGCTGCCGTTACGCCGTGCGGCGCAGGATGATCGCCGCAGACGGCGTTACAATTCACCCCTGCCCACGCGCCACGGACCGCCGACCACCGGCCGGCCCGGGACACGGGGGTCCCTCAACCACATCGCCCGGCCCGGTTGCCCCACGCTGTGCCGGACGACCCGGCCGTGCCCGCTCTTCGCCTCCGGAAGGTCATTCGTGACAGAACCCCGCCAGCCCGGCGCCGACGTTCGCTCGCTCACCGACACCCTGATCGCCCACGCGCAGAGCGCCGGTGGTCAGCTCACGTCGGCCCAGCTCGCGCGCACCGTCGAGACCGCCGAGGTGACTCCGGCCCAGGCCAAGAAGATCCTGCGGGCGCTCTCCGAGGCGGGAGTGACCGTTGTGGTGGACGGCTCGGCGAGCACCCGCCGCCGGGTCGCCGCGGCCCGCTCGACGACCCCCGCGTCCCGGGCCACCACCGCCAAGACCACCAAGAAGGCCGCCGCGCCCGCCCCGAAGCAGGCGCCCGCCTCCGACGCGGCGCCGCCGGCGCCGGCGCCGCGCAAGGTGGCCGCTCGCAAGGCCGCCGGCAGCACCGCCGAGGTCGCCGCCGCCGCGGCCACCCCGGCGAAGGCGACCAAGTCCACCCGCGCCACCAAGGCGACGGTCGCCGCGGCGGCCGGAGCCAAGCCGGTCAAGGCCGGCGGCAAGGCCAAGGGCGAGGGCGCCGAGGGTGAGATCGACCCCGAGGAGCTCGCCGCCGTCATCGAGGACGTGGTGGTGGAGGAGCCGGCCGAGCTGGCCCAGGCCGCCGAGACCGACGCCGCTGCGTCGGCCACCGACAACGACTTCGAGTGGGACGACGAGGAGTCCGAGGCGCTCAAGCAGGCCCGGCGCGACGCCGAGCTGACCGCCTCCGCCGACTCCGTCCGGGCGTACCTGAAGCAGATCGGCAAGGTCCCGCTGCTCAACGCCGAGCAGGAGGTGGAGCTGGCCAAGCGGATCGAGGCCGGGCTCTACGCCGCCGAGCAGCTGCGCGCGGCCGACGAGGGCGAGGAGAAGCTCGCCCGGGAGATGGTCCGCGACCTGGGCTGGATCTCCCGCGACGGCGAGCGCGCCAAGAACCACCTCCTCGAGGCGAACCTCCGTCTGGTCGTCTCCCTGGCCAAGCGGTACACGGGGCGCGGCATGGCCTTCCTGGACCTCATCCAGGAGGGCAACCTCGGCCTCATCCGCGCGGTGGAGAAGTTCGACTACACCAAGGGCTACAAGTTCTCCACGTACGCCACCTGGTGGATCCGGCAGGCCATCACCCGCGCCATGGCCGACCAGGCCCGCACCATCCGCATCCCGGTGCACATGGTCGAGGTCATCAACAAGCTCGGCCGCATACAGCGCGAGTTGCTCCAGGACCTGGGCCGCGAGCCCACTCCCGAGGAGCTGGCCAAGGAGATGGACATCACACCCGAGAAGGTGCTGGAGATCCAGCAGTACGCTCGGGAGCCCATCTCGTTGGACCAGACCATCGGCGACGAGGGTGACAGCCAGCTCGGTGATTTCATCGAGGATTCCGAGGCTGTGGTCGCCGTCGACGCGGTCTCGTTCTCGCTCCTGCAGGACCAGCTCCAGCAGGTGCTTCAGACGCTCTCCGAGCGTGAGGCGGGTGTGGTACGCCTGCGCTTCGGCCTGACCGACGGTCAGCCGCGGACGCTGGACGAGATCGGTCAGGTCTACGGGGTGACCCGGGAGCGGATCCGGCAGATCGAGTCCAAGACGATGTCCAAGCTGCGTCACCCGTCCCGGTCGCAGGTCCTCCGGGATTACCTGGACTGAGCCGGTTTCGTCAACCGGACGTGTCGTTTTGATCACCTGGTGTGCAACACCAGATGGTGATCGTCCGGATGCACGAATGTGATCGTTGACGTGGCACCCTGGGTTCACGGCACACTGTCCCTGCCATGTGTGACCTCGGTCCCCCGCGGGCACACAGGGAAGGCAGTGCCCGGCACGGGTGTTGCACGATAGGTGAGCAACGACCGAAGAGATTGTTCATCGGTGACGACCAGAGGAGGAAGGCGATGAACTCGACCCTCACGCCGCCGCCCGAGACGGTGGTTCCCCCAGCCGCCGATGAACGGTGCGACCGCTGCAATGCTGCCGGCAAGCTCCGGATCACCCTGGCGGGTGGGAGCGAACTGGTGTTCTGCGGGCACCACGCGAACAAGTACGCGGAGGATCTCGTGAAGATCACCGAGCGGTTCGCAACGGAGCCCGACTTCAGCTGGCGTGGCGCCGATCTGATGGCGAACTAAATCCGCAAACCGACATAGCCGGCCGGAGGCACCCCACGGGGCGCCTCCGGTCGGCTTTTCACTTTCTGCCCAACCGCGCCCCGCGACTCACCGGCGTCGCACGCTCGGTGCACGGGGGCTAGAGGGTCTGCACGGTGGCGATGCGTTCCTCGAGCTGCTCGATGGTGGCCTGGGCGCTCGGCGGGCCGCCGCAGAGCCGGCGCAGCTCGGCGTGGATCTTGCCGTGGGGTTGGCCGGTGCGATGGTGCCGGGCGGCCACCAGAGCGTTCAGTTGACGCCGGAGCGCCACCCGGCGTTGGGCGGCACTCATGGGTACCGGCGGTGCCGCGGTGGCCGCAGCGGCCGGCTGAGCGGCCCGCTCGGCGGTACGGCGGCGCTGGGCGGCGAGTTGGTCGGCCTGCCGTTTGGTGAGCAGCAGGGAGACCTGGTCGGCGGTGAGCAGGCCGGGCAGGCCGAGGTACTCCTCCTCCTCGGGGGTGCCGGCCTGGGCGGCGGTCCCGAACGACGCGCCGTCGAAGATCACCTGATCCAGTTCGGCGGTGGCCGAGAGCGCGGCGAACCGCTTCTCCAACTCCCCGCTGGCCTGGTCGTCACGCTGTGCCCGTTCCAGCAGGTCGTCGTCGAAGCCGTCGGAGTCCTTGGGTTTGCCGAGGACGTGGTCCCGCTCGTTCTCCATCTCGCTGGCCAGCCCGAGCAGGTGCGGCACGCTGGGCAGGAAGACCGACGCGGTCTCGCCGGGGCGGCGGGCCCGCACGAACCGGCCGATCGCCTGGGCGAAGTAGAGCGGGGTGCTGGCGCTGGTGGCGTAGACACCGACCGCCAGTCGCGGGATGTCGACCCCCTCGGACACCATCCGCACCGCGACCAGCCACCGCTGGTCGGACGCCGCGAACGTCGCGATCCGCGCGGACGCGCCCTGGTCGTCGGAGAGCACCACGGTGGCCTTCTCGCCGGTCACCTGCTCGATGAGCTTGGCGTAGGAGCGGGCGGTCTGCTGGTCGGTGGCGATGATCAGGCCACCGGCGTCGGGCATGCCGGCGTTGCGCAGCACGGTGAGTCGGGCGTCGGCGGCCCGCAGCACCTGGGGCATCCAGTCCCCCGCCGGGTCGAGGGCGGTACGCCACGCCTGCGCCACCAGATCCTGGGTCATCGGCTCGCCGAGGCGGGCCGCCAACTCCTCCCCGGCGTTGGTGCGCCAGCGGGTCTCCCCGGAGTACGCGAGGAAGAGCACCGGCCGGACAACTCCGTCGCGCAGCGCGTCGGCGTAGCCGTAGACCGAGTCGGCGTGGGAGCGCAGCAGCCCGTCACCGCCCCGCTCGTAGGTGACGAACGGGATCGGGTTGTCGTCGGAGCGGAACGGCGTACCGGTGAGCATCAGCCGGCGTACGGCGGGCTCGAAGGCGTTCTTGACGCCGTCGCCCCAGGAGCGGGAGTCGCCGGCGTGGTGGATCTCGTCGAGGATGACCAGGGTGCGGCGGGTCATGGTGCGCCGCCGGTGCACCTGCGGGGCCATCCCCACCTGGGCGTAGGTGACCACCGCGCCGTGGAAGTCGGCCGCCGAGTGCACGTCGGCGTTGCGGAACGCGGCGTCGAGCTGAATGCCCACCCGGGCCGCGGACTCGGCCCACTGGTTCTTCAGGTGCTCGGTGGGCGCGACCACGGTGACCGCCTCGACGGTGCCGTCGCCGAGCAGTTCGGCGGCGATCCGCAGGGCGAAGGTGGTCTTTCCGGCGCCCGGCGTGGCGACCGCGGTGAAGTCCTCGGTACGCCGTCGCAGGTACTCCACCAGGGCCTTGCGCTGCCAGGCACGGAGTGCCGGGAACGTCTCGAGCACCGGCGTCCGGGCTGCCACGCGAAAGCTCCTCTCCGACCGCACGAGGGCGGACACCGGGCGAGGGCCACGAGTACCGCCGCCCATGAAAACGCCTCCGCGCAGAAGCTGCCGCGAAGGCCGACTCAGCATAACCAGCGCGGGCCCGCGGGCCCAGGCGACACCACGCCTGTCACATTCACCACCGGAGCACGGTCAGCCTCACCACTCCCGGTCGGCGCGCGGATCGGCCCCGTTCGCACGCGGTGGCCGCAGCGTCGCCACCGGGGCGGACCAGCGGCGGCGCAACGCGATCAGGCGCAGCCCGACCACCCCGACAGCGGCGGCGGTGAGTGGTGCCGGCCCGGTGTGGCCGGTGACGTACAGCAACGCCACCGCGACCGATCCGGCCAGGGCGGCCACCGCGTAGATCTCCCGGCGCAGCACCACCGGGATCTCGGCGGTCAGCAGGTCCCGGCCGAGCCCGCCGCCGATCGCGGTGAGCATGCCGATCAGGCAGGCGCCGACCGCCGGCACCCGGGCGTCGAGCGCCTTGAGCGTGCCGGTGACGGTGAACAGACCGAGGCCCGCCGCGTCGAGCACCAGCACCGTGCTGCGCAGTCGGGCGAGCTGTGGGTGCAGCCAGAAGACGGCGAGCGCGGTGATCGCCGCGGTGGCGGCGTACCGCCAGTCGGCGAAGGCGAGCGGCGGTACCTCGTCGATGACCAGGTCGCGGAGGATCCCGCCGCCGAGCGCGGCCACGAAGCCGACGAACGCGACGCCGAACAGGTCGAGTCGTTTGGCCACCGCCGCCGAGGCGCCGGAGGCGGCGAAGACCGCCACTCCGGTCAGGTCGGCGAGGAGCAGGGCGGTGGAGGTGGTCACCGCCGCAGGCTACGTCGCCGGCCGGAGCGCCGGCCGGGGTTCACTCGCGGTACGAGTCGTAGATCTCCTTGCACTTGGGGCAGACCGGCGAGCCCGGCTTGGCCGCCTTGGTGACCGGGAAGGTCTCCCCGCAGAGCGCGACGACGAAGGTGCCCATGACGGCACTCTCGGCGATCTTCTCCTTGCGGACGTAGTGGAACATCTCGGGACCGGTGTCGGCGTCCTTCAGTTCCGGACGCTCGAGAACCTCTGTGCTCACGTCTGCACCTCCAACCGTCAAGTTTGGCAGGTCATCACGGCCGGGTCCACTTGAGCCCGGTCGGGGTCCCACCCCGTACCGTGCCGGTGTGACTGACTTTCGCATCAGCTACGGCACCGAGGTCGCCGAAGCCCTGCGCGACGGCCGGCCCGTCGTCGCCCTGGAGAGCACCATCGTCTCGCACGGCCTGCCCCGTCCGCAGAACCTGCGGGTGGCTCGGGAGATCGAACAGGCGGTCCGGGACGCCGGGGCGGTGCCGGCGACGATCGGCATGATCGGTGGCGAGCTGGTGGTCGGCCTGGACGACGCGCAGCTGACCCGGCTGGCCACCGTCGATGGCGTGACGAAGCTCTCCGTCCGCGACCTGGCCGTGGCGGCGGCGACGGGCGCGGACGGCGCCACCACCGTGGCGGCGACCAGCGCGGTGGCCGCCGCCGCCGGGATCGGGGTGTTCGCGACCGGCGGCCTGGGCGGGGTGCACCGGGAGGCGGCGCACACCTTCGACGAGTCGGCGGACCTGGTCACCCTGGCCCAGACCCCGATCACTGTGGTCTGCGCCGGGGTCAAGTCGATCCTCGACGTGGGCGCGACGCTGGAGCGCCTGGAGACCCTCGGGGTCGCCGTCATCGGCTACCGCACCCGCCGGTTCCCCGGCTTCTATCTCACCGACGCGGGCTTCGACCTGGACTGGTCGGTGGACTCGCCGGAGCAGGTCGCCGCCGTGCTGGCCGCCCGGGACGGGCACGCCGTGCACCTCGGAGGTCTGCTCGTCGCCAACCCGCTGCCGGTCGACGAGCAGCTCGACCCGGAGCTGCACGACCGGACCCTCGCCGAGGGCCTGGCCCTGCTGGAGCGGGACGGGGTGACCGGCAAGGCCGTCACGCCGTACCTGCTGGCGCACTTCCACTCGGCCACCGAGGGCGCGAGCCTGGCGGTGAACGTCCGGATCATCCTGCGCAACGCCGACCTGGCCGCGCGCATCGCGGTCGCCGCGGTCGCCCGCACCTCCGCCGTCCCGGCATGACCCGTCCGGCCCGCGTGGTCGTCGTCGGGGACGTGATCACCGACGTGGTGGCGGTGCTGTCCGGGCCGCTCGCGGCCGGTTCGGACACCGGGGCCGAGATCAGTTTCGGCGGCGGCGGGCAGGCGGCCAACACCGCCGCCTGGATCGCCGCGCAGGGGGTGGCCGTCACGCTCGTCGGCGCGGTCGGCGACGACGACGCCGGGCGCGACCGGATGGCCGAGCTGGACCATGCGGGCGTGGACTGCGCGGTCGAGCGGGTGGTGGACGCCCCGACCGGCACGGTGATCGTGCTGGCCGCCGACGGCGAGCGGACCATGGTCACGTCGCGGGGCGCGAACCTCGCGTTGAGCGCCGAGCACGTGGAGAAGGCCCTCGCGGCAGTGCCCGACGCGGGGCATCTGCACCTGTCCGCGTACACCCTGTTGGACGCCGGGTCGCGCGGCGCGGGGTTGCGGGCGCTGGCCGCCGCCCGCGAGCGCGGGCTCACCACAAGCGTCGACGCGGCGTCCGCGGCGCCGCTGCGGCGGGTCGGCGCGCGGACCTTCCTGGGTTGGGTACGCGACGTCGACCTGCTGCTGGTCAACGCGGACGAGGCCACGGTGCTGGCCGGCGGGCTGGACCCGGCGGCACAGGGGCGCGCGCTGTCGGCGACGGCTCGGCGGGTGGTGGTCAAACGTGGCGCGGCGGGAGCGGTCTGGGTCGACCGCACGACGCCGGTCTGCACGGCTCCGGCCCGCCGGGTGGCGGTGGTGGACGTCACGGGCGCGGGCGACGCCTTCGCGGCCGGCCTGCTCACCGCGTGGCTCGCCGGTGCCAGCCCGACCGCGGCACTGAGCCGCGCCACCGACCTGGGCGCGCTGGCCGTCTCCACAGCCGGCGCACGGCCGCAGCCGTAAGAGCCGGCGCACGGCCGCAGCCGCAGCACGGCCGTGACGGTCGAGCCCTGGCCCGCTCGCGGGTCAGGGCTCGACGTCGATGACCTTGTGCGGGCGCTCGTCGGCGGTGAGACTCATCGGCGGCGCCTCGTCCTGCCGCCGGGGATGGAACCGATTGGCCAGCCGGTGCTCCTCTTTCGGCGGCCGGTCGTTGGCCAGCAGCACGGCCAGCCACGGAATGAGCACCATGCCGAGGGCGCACAGCGGCAGCCAGACCCAGAGCAGTGGGGCGTTCGCGCCGACCAGGATCGCGCCGGCGATGATGCAGGCCACCCGGATGCCCATCATGAGGACGTAGCGGCGTTGACGGCTGGTGAGCTGATCATTCTGGCTGCGCGAGGCATCGGTGATCAGAATCGGCTGGTACGCCTGACGCTTCACCATGGACCTCCTCGAAGGGATTACGCCCCATCCTGTCACCACCGAAGCGTGATCAGCGAAAATTGACCCAGCCCGGTACGTGTTACGCGCGTGGTACGCTGCGCGGTGTGGGCAGCAGGTTCAGCTTCACCGACGAGGCGTTGGCCAACCTGAGGGTCTACGACGTCACTCCCGGGGAAGTCTGGGAGGCGCTGCACAGCCCTCGGCGGGTCATCCGCCACCTGGGCGACGACGTGATGGTGGTCTACGCCGCCGCCCGGCGGGGCCGCCGCCTGGCGGTGCTGCTCGCCGAGGCCGACGGCACCGACAACGACTGGGACATCCTCTCCGCCCGCGAGCTGAGCGACGTCGAGTCGAAGCGCTACGACGAGGCCGTGCGGAGAGATCGCCGATGAGGAGGCCGTGACGATGCACCGTAACGACGCGACCAAGCAGTTCCACAGCGGCGACGACCGGCTCGCCGACCTGATCGACGACAGCCCGGCGGTGGACCTGCCCACCCCCGACACCGACGTGCCGATGGTGAGCCGATCGGTGCGGCTGCCGCTGGAGACCTACGAGCGGGTCCGCACCGCCGCCGACGCCCGGGGCATCGGGGTCACCACCCTGATGCGGCAGTGGATCGAGGCCGGCCTGGCCGACCTGGACGACTCCGCCACCGTCTCCCTCGCCGACGTCCGGCGGGCGCTGGCGTCGCTGGCCCACCCGACCGCCGCCTGAGCGTCAGCCCCCCGCAGCCTTCGCCGCCGCCTTCATCTGCTGCTTGTACTCCCGCACCCGGCGCAGCGAATCGGCGTCGGCGACGTCCGCCACCGACCGGTACGCGCCGGGATCGCCGTACCCGCCGGCCGCCTCCCGCCAGTTCTGCGGGTTCACCCCGAACCGCTTGCCGAGCAGGGCCACGAAGATCTGCGCCTTCTGCTTGCCGAAGCCGGGCAGCCCGGCGACCCGCCGCAGCAGCTCCGGCCCGTCGGCGACGTCGGCCCAGAGCAGCGCGGCGTCCCCGTCGTAGCGCTCCACGAGCACCTGGCAGACCTCCTGCACCCGGGCCGCCATCGCCTTCGGGAACCGGTGCAGCGCGGGCGGCTGGGCGAAGATCGCGACCAGGGCTTGCGGGTCGTAGCCGGCCAGCTCCGCGGCGTCCAGGTCGTGGCCGAGGCGCTGGGTGAGCACGTACGGCGAGGAGAACGCCTTCTCCATCGGCACCTGCTGATCCAGGGTCATGCCGATGAGCAGGGCCAGCGGACTGCGCTCCAGCAGCCGGTTGGCCTCCGGATCGATGGGCAGCACGAGCGTCATACCTGCCATCTTGCCTGGCGCGCCGATTCGGGCAGACACCGACGCTCCGGCAGTCGTCCGGCGGGTGCTGCCGACGCGGGGCGGGGCGAAAGGCAGGATGAGGGCGTGGACGAACACGACATGCTGCTCTCCCCCGCCGGCGTCGACGCGCTGCGGACCGCGCTGACCCGAACGGGGTTCACCAGCCACGGCATCGCCGAGCGGCTGGGCGCGCAGGCCACCGCTGCGGTCTCCCGCAACGACTACCGGGCCGCGCTGCGCGCCACCGAGGACGGCGACCCGCTCGGCACCCTGATCCGGGTGTTCATCTGCGACCAGACCGAGCCGGAGGCCGCGGTGGCTGCCGCGCTGGCGCCGCTGCGCCTTGCGGAGGCGCTGGCGGGCGGGCTGGTCGAGCGGTACGGCGGCGGTCTGCGTGCCGGCGTCGACCTGGAGCCGTACGGCGACGACTGGTGGGTGCTCGCCGACGTGCCGGCCAGCGCCCGGCCGGGTCGTCCGCTGCACGCCGAGCACGTGCTGGGCATCGGCGGCGCCACCCAGACCCTGATCGGCGCGACCGTGCGCCGGCGGGTGGGCAGCGCGCTGGACCTGGGCACCGGCTCCGGCGTCCAGGCCCTGCACCTGGCCACCCACGCCGACACGGTGACCGCCACGGACCTCTCCGAGCGGGCTCTGCGCTTCGCCGCGACCACCGCCGCTCTCAACGGCCAGGACTGGGAGCTGCTGCGGGGTGACCTGGTCGCCCCGGTGGCCGGCCGTCGCTTCGACCTGGTGGTGAGCAACCCACCGTTCGTGGTCGGTCCGGGCACCACCACGCACGTCTACCGCGACTCGGGCCGGGTGGGTGACGCGATCGCCGCCGAACTGGCCTCCGCCGCCCCCGGCCTGCTCACCGAGGGCGGCACCATGCAGTACCTGGCGAACTGGGTGCACGTCGCCGGCGAGGAGTGGGACGAGCGGGTGGCCGGCTGGTTCGCCGGCACCGGCCTGGACGCCTGGGTGATCCAGCGCGAGGTGGCCGACCCGATGGCGTACGTCGACCTGTGGCTCACCGACGTCGGCGAGGGCGCCGACCCGCAGCGGGCGGCCGTCTGGCTGGACTGGTTCGACGCGCACAAGATCGAGGCGATCGGCTTCGGCATCGTGTCTCTGCGCCAGGGTGGGCACGCCGACCCGGTGGTCCGCGTGGAGGACCTGCGTCAGCGGGTCCAGCCGCCGCTGGGCGACCAGATCGGCGCCTGGTTCGACCGCCAGGACTTCCTGCGGGTACGCGACACCGAAGCGCTGCTCGCCGAGCGCTACCGGGCCACCGACGGCCTCCAGCTGCGTCAGGAGGCCACCATGGGCGACGAGGGCTGGGCGGTGGACCGGCAGGTGCTCGCGATGCCGCACGGCCTGCGCTGGACCGAGGAGATCGACCCGCTGGTGCTGGCACTGGTCGGTGGGGCCGACGGCCGGCTGCCGCTGCGCGACCAGCTCGCCCTGCTCGCGGCGGCCCACGACGTCGAACCCGCGGAGATGGCCGAGGCCGCCGGCCCGATCGTCGCGCACCTGGTGGAGCGCGGCTTCATCGAACCGGTGACCACGTGATGCCAGCGATGTGCGCGGTGGCACGCTGATGCGGGCGGTGGTGCAGACCGTCGGGCGGGCCAGCGTGACCGTCGACGGCGAGGTGGTCGGCGCGATCGAGAACGGCCTGCTGGTGCTGCTCGGAGTGACCCACACCGACACCGCGCAGACCGCTCAGACCATGGCGCGCAAGGTGCACGAGCTGCGCATCCTGGACGGTGAACGGTCCGCCGCCGACACCGGCGCGCCGATCCTGCTGGTCAGCCAGTTCACCCTCTACGGCGACGCCCGCAAGGGCCGCCGTCCAAGCTGGACGGCGGCAGCCCCCGCCGAGGTCGCCGAACCCCTGGTGACAGCGGTGGTCGACGCCCTACGCGAACGAGGCGCCAAGGTCGAAACGGGCCGCTTCCGAGCCCACATGCTGGTGGAAAGCCTCAACATAGGCCCCCAAACCCTCCTCCTAGACCTCTAACCCCCGCCCCTCTTCCCGGTGATCAAGAGGTTTGCGTCAGAATCCGGCCCCAAGGTGACGCAAAGCTCTTGATCACCGGGGCAGCCGGGGGTCAGGAGAAGAGGCCTCGGCGGGACAGGGACTGGCGGAGCCAGGTGTCCAGTTCGGCGGTCCAGTCGGTGTTGTCGGCGGTGGCGTGCTCGACCGTGAACCGGCCGAAGGCGTCCCGGCCCTCGGTGAAGACGCCGCCGCGTTTGTCGACCTCCAGCACCACCTGCATCTGTCGCGCGTCGGCGATGAAGGTGACCTCCAACTGGTTGATCGAGCGGGCGTACTGCGGTGCCGGGCTGAACTCGATCTCCTGGTAGAAGGGCAACGTCTGCCGTACGCCGTAGAGGTGTCCACGCTCCACGTCGGCGCGCGCGAACCGGAAGCCCAGCCGCAGCAGCGCCTCCAGCAGCCGCTCCTGGGCGGGCAGCGGGTGCACCGACACGGCGTCCAGGTCACCCGTGTCGACGGCGCGGGCGACCTCCAGCTCGGTCCGCAGCCCCATCGTCATGCCGTGCAGGTGCTGCCCGTACAGCTCGGTGACGGGTGTCTCCCAGGGCACGTCGAAGCGGAACGGGAGATCGTGGCGCTGCCCCGGCTCCAGCCGGAACGCACCGGTGACCCGCTGGCGGTGGAACTCCTGGGTGGTGTCGTAGTCGTTGCCGCCGCTCTCCACCTCGACCCGGGTGACCAGGCCGAGCGTGACGTCGTCGATGTCGACCTGATGGTCGCCGCCGAGCACCTGGACGTGGCCCTCCAACTGCCCGCCGGGGCGGCAGTTCGGGTTGGCGAGCACCGTCTCGACCGAGGGGCCGCCGACCCCCATCGCCTTCATGAGCCGCTTGAAGACCACACCGTCCTCCATCGTCGGACCACGCCGACCCGGGGCGGCCGACCGTCCGCAACGTAGCCGGGCCGGGCACGCAACCGCCGGGATGACACACCGCGGCAACGATCCGGCCGGATTCCTGTCGGGTGCCCGATCGCCTCACTCCCGTTTCACGCTCTGCCCGCCAAGCTGTGTGTCACACCGGCACCACTGGGCCGGAGACACGGCACAGACGTGGACACGGGGAGAGACAGAGATGGTCCTGCAGATGACGGAACACCGGACGCGCCCGGCCACCAGCACCGAGACCAACGGGGCCGCCGAGGCCCTCACCGACCTGGACGCCACCGACGAGCGCGGCATCTCCACCGACCTGGTCCGGGCGTACCTGAACGGAATCGGCCGGACGAAGCTGCTGACCGCGGCGCAGGAGGTCGACCTGGCCCGGCGGATCGAGGCCGGCCTGTTCGCCGACGAGAAGCTCGCCACCTGCACCCCGGTCTCCGAGGAGCTGCGGGCCGACCTGGAGCTGATCGTCGCCGAGGGCCGCGCCGCCAAGGACCACCTGTTGGAGGCGAACCTGCGGCTGGTGGTCAGCATCGCCAAGCGCTACACCGGACGCGGGATGGCCTTCCTCGACCTGATCCAGGAGGGCAACCTCGGGCTCATCCGGGCGGTGGAGAAGTTCGACTACGCCAAGGGTTACAAGTTCTCCACGTACGCCACCTGGTGGATCCGGCAGGCGATCACCCGTGCCATGGCCGACCAGGCCCGCACCATCCGCATTCCCGTGCACATGGTCGAGCAGGTCAACCGGATGGTCCGGGCCCGCCGGGAACTGGCGGTGACGCTGGGTCGCGAGCCAGGAGTCGCCGAGGTCGCCCGGGCCCTGGACATCCCCGAGTTCCAGGTCATCGAGCTGATCTCGTACGACCGCGAGCCGGTCAGCCTGGACCAGGCCGTCGGCGACGACGGCGAGAGCGCGCTCGGTGACTTCGTGGCCTCGGTGGACCCGCGCACCGACCCGGGCGAGGGTGCCGCGCAGGGCGAACTGCGCAACGAGGTGAGCATCGTGCTGGCCACGCTGTCGCAGCGGGAGCAGGCGGTCATCCGGCTCCGGTTCGGGCTGGACGACGGCCGGCAGCGCACCCTGGACGAGGTCGGCCGCGAGTTCGGCCTGTCCCGCGAGCGCATCCGGCAGATCGAGAAGGTGACGTTGCTGAAGCTGCGCGCTCCGGAGCGGGCGCAGCGCCTGGAGGCGTACGCCTGCTGACGCACCGGATGAGCAGGAAAGGTCCCGGCGGTTCGCCGGGACCTTTCCTGCTGTCGGGGTGCTTGACTGTGGCGCCGACCGGCGCCGCGACGAGCGAGGAGAGTGCCATGAACTGGACGTTGGAAGTGGTGATCGTGCCGGTCTCCGATCTGGACCGGGCGAAGACGTTCTATGCCGACCAGCTCGGCTTCGCCGTCGACCACGACACGGTGATCAGCGACGAGGCCCGCATCGTGCAGTTGACCCCGCCCGGCTCGGGCTGCTCGATCGTGATCGGCAAGGGCGTGGTCCCGGAGATGCCGCCGGGTTCGCTCAAGGGCCTGCAACTGGTGGTGCCCGACCTGAAGCGGGCCCACGCGGAGCTGGTCGCCCGTGGCGTGGAGGTCAGCGACATCCAGGTGGTGGGCCAGAACCCGAGCCCGGTGCCGGACCCGCTGGACAACGTCGGCTTCATCTTCTTCGCCGACCCGGACGGCAACACCTGGGGCGTCCAGCAGATCTCCAGCCGCGCCTGAGCGGCCGCGGTCAGAGGCGCCGGGGGCCGGTGTCCGGGCGGGCGGCCACCCCGCCCACCCGCACCTGGGCGTGCAGGACCGAGATGCCGTCCGGGCGGGCGAGCACCGGGTTGAGGGTCACCGAGCGCACGCGGGGCTGCTCGTCGGCCAGCTGACCGACCCGCAGCAGCAGGTCGGCCAGCGCCGCCCGGTCCACCGGCGCGGCGCCCCGGTGCCCCCGCAACAGCGGTGCCGCCCGGGGTTCGTCGACCAGCTCGGCGGCGTCGGTGTGGGTCAGCGGCACCGCCCGCCAGGCCCGATCGCCCAGCAGCTCGGTGGCGACCCCGCCGAGGCCGAAGCCGACCACCGGCCCGAACGCCGGATCTTCCACCAGCTCCACCACGCAGGCCACACCGGGCGGGACCATCGGCTGCACCAGCACGTCCGCGCCGAAGCCGGCGGCCATGTCGGCGTACGCGCGGCGGACGCTCGCCTCGTCGGGCAGATCGAGGCGGACCGCGCCCAGGTCGAGCCGGTGTCGCAGCCCCGCGGCGGCGGCCTTGAGCGCCACCGGGTAACCCACCCGCGCCGCCGCGTCGACCGCCGCGTCGACCGAGTCCACGGGCACCGACGCGACGGTCTCGATGCCGTACGCGGCCAGCAGCGCCTCCGCGTCGGTGCCGTCGCCGCGCAGCGCGGCCGCTGCGGCGTCCCGGTCGATCCCGGGCAGCTCGGGCGCGACCCCGGGTGGGCGGCGCAGCCACTCGGCGTACCGGTGTACCCGGGCGAGCGCCCGGACGGCCTCCTCCACGCCGGCGTACGCCGGCACCCCGGCCGGCAATCGACCGACCAGGAACGTCGCCACGGTCGGCTTGCCCAGGGCGAGGGCGGCCGGCAGCGCGGCGGTGACATCGGCGTCCACCTCGGTGCGTTGGCCGGGCAGGGGCGGGGCGAAGACCACGACGAGCGCGTCCACCCGGTCGTCGGCGGCCGTCTCGGCGAGGGCGGCGGCGAACTCGTCGGCGCCGGCGCTCGGCGCGACGTCGCGCGGGTAGCCCTCGGCGACGGTCAAGCCCTGCCCGACACAGGCCGTGGCGGCCAGGCCGGTCAGCGCCGACGAGTTGCCGACCACGCCGACCCGGCCGCCGGCCGGCAGCGGCTGGTTGGCCAGCAACACCCCCACGTCGAGCAGCTCCGGCACGGTGTCCACCCGGATCACCCCGGACTGGGCGAACAGCGCGGCCACCGCCACCTCGTCCGGGCCGGCGGTGTCGCCCACACCGGCCGGGCGGGCCGGCGAGGCAAGCGCCACGACCGGTTTCGCCCGGCCGATCCGCCGGGCCAGCCGGGCGAACTTGCGCGGATTGCCGAACGTCTCCAGATACAACATGATCACGTCGGTGCCCGGGTCGTCCTGCCAGTACTGCAGCAGGTCGTTGCCCGACACGTCGGCCCGATTGCCGGCCGACACGAAGCTGGACAGCCCGAGGCCACGCCGGTCCGCCTCGGCGAGCAGCGCCACCCCGAACGCGCCGGACTGGCTGAAGATGCCGACCCGACCGGCCGGCGGCAGCGCCGGGGCGAGGGTGGCGTTGAGGCGTACCGTCGGGTCGGTGTTGGCCACGCCCAGGCAGTTCGGGCCCACCACGCGCATCCCGGCGGCGTGCGCCGCGCGGACCAGCGCACGTTGCCTGGCCGCGCCCTCCGGGCCGGCCTCGGCGAAGCCGGCCGAGATCACGACCAGGCCGTGCACCCCGGCGGCGGCCGCGTCCGCGACCACCGCGGTCGCCGCCTCCGGCGGGACCGCCACCACCGCCAGGTCCACCGCGACCCCGGCGTCGACCGCCGAGGGGTACGCAGGCAGCCCCGCCACCGTCGACGCGCTCGGGTGCACCGGCACCACCGCGCCGGTGAACCCGCCGTCGCGCAGGTGCCCGAGCACGGCCGCGCCGACGCCCTGGCCGGTGGCGCTCGCGCCGTAGACGGCGATGCCTCGCGGGGCGAGCAGCCGGGCGATCGAGCGGGCCTCGGTGCGGTGCTCCCGGCCGCGCTGCACCTCCAGGGTCGCCTCCGTCGGGGCGATCGGGAAGCTCAGGTGCACCACCCCGTCGGCGTACGCGCGCTGCACCTGGTAGCCGAAGTCGGAGAAGACCCGCAGCATCGTCCCGTTGGCCGGCAGCACCTCGGCGACGAAGCTCAGGATGCCGTTGCGCCGCGCGGCGTCGGCCAGGTGCTCCATCAGCACCGGGCCGATGCCCCGGCCCTGGAAGGCGTCCTCGACCACGAAGGCGACCTCCGCCTCCGGCGCCTGCGGGCCGAGCCGCTCGTACCGGCCGACGGCGACGAGCCGGTCCCCGGCCAGCACCACGAACGCCTCCCGGTCGTGGTGGTCGACCGTGACGAACCGGATCAGATCCCGCTCCGGGATGCGCGGGTACGGCGAGAAGTAGCGCAGGTAGCGGGTGCGCTCGGAGAACCGGCTGTGCATCGCCACGATCGCCGGCGCGTCGTCCGGCCTGATCGGTCGCAACTGGACGGTGCTGCCGTCGCTGAGCAGCACGTCCACCGGCTGGTCCACGGTCGTCACAGGAAACGGCCCGGCTCAGTCCCGCGGGTCGTACGGGTCGAGCCCGAGCAGCGGGAAGACAGTCTTGCGAGTCGCCGCGATCGCCCGGTCCACCGCGTTCGGCTCGCCCGTCGGCTGCCACGGCTCGTACGACGGGTCCGCGTCGTCGGTCATCCGCAGCGGAATCTCCCGGCCCGGCCGACGGGCCGCGGCCAGCTCACGCCAGCCCGGCGGGGTGAGCGTCGCCGGGTCGATCGGGTCACCGGTCGCCACGGCCAACAGGTGGCTCCAGGCTCGGGGCACGACCTCGACCAGCGCGTACCCGCCGCCGCCGGTGGCCACCCAGCGGCCCTCGCACAGCTCGTCGGCGAGCGCCCGCAACGCCAGGTAGGTCGCGCGCTGCCCGTCCACCGTCAGGTTCAGGTCGGCCAGCGGATCCAGTCGGTGCCCGTCCGCGCCGCACTGGCTCACCAGCACCTGCGGCCGGAACGCGCGCAGCACCGACGGCACGATCGCGTGGAACGCCCGCTGCCAGCCGGTGTCGTCGACGCCGGGCGGCAGCGGCATGTTCACCGCGCTGCCCTGCGCGCCCGGCCCGCCGGTCTCGTCCGGGAAGCCGGTGCCCGGAAAGAGCGCGAGCGGCGTCTCGTGCAGGCTGACCGTGAGCACCCGGGGGTCGTCCCAGAAGATCTGCTGCACCCCGTCGCCGTGGTGCACGTCCACGTCGACGTACGCGATGCGCTCGGCGCCCAGATCCAGCAGGCGGGCGATGGCCACCGCCGGGTCGTTGTAGACGCAGAAGCCGGACGCCCGGGCGGGCATCGCGTGGTGCAGCCCACCGGCCACGTTCACGGCCCGGCGGGCGTCACCGCGCCAGACCGCCTCGGCCGCGGTCACGGTCGCGCCGGCGATCAACGCGCTGGACTCGTGCATCCCCTCGAAGACCGGGTTGTCGGAGGTGCCCAGCCCGTACCCGGCGAACAGCGGGTCACGCGGCGCGGCCCGCACCGCGGCCAGGTAGGCCGGGTGGTGCACGCGGGTGAGCAGGGCGTCGTCGGCGGGCTCCGGCTTGACCACGCGCACCCCGGGACGATCCAGGATGCCCAGCTCCCGGGCGAGCGCGACGGTCAGCTCCACCCGGACCGGGTCGAGCGGATGGTCACCCATGTCGTAGGCGAGCAGCGAGGGGTCCCACACCACTACCGTGTCGTCGGACATGAGCTCATCGTCGCACGAGGACCGTCGTCGGCCCACCGCACGCGCTGGTCAGCGGCCGGGTGTCGGCCCGGAGGCGACCGGCCGGGCCGGGTCGGCGACCCAGTTGCTCCACGAACCCACGTAGAGCGCGGCGTCCGTGCGGCCGGCCAGGTGCAGCGCGAGGACCGCCTGCGCGGCGGTCACCCCGGAGCCGCAGTACGCCCCGACCGTCCGCGCCCCGGTCGCGCCGACCGCGGCGAACCGCTCGCGCAGCACGTCGGCGGCCGGGAAGCGCCCGTCGGCGCCCACGTACTCGCCGGCGGGCAGGTTGGCCGCGCCGGGCACGTGACCGGCGACCGGGTCGATCGGCTCGACCTCGCCGGCGTAGCGGGGCGCCGCGCGCACGTCGAGCAGCACGGCGTCGTCGGCGGCAGCCAGCGCGGCGGCCTGCCCGGCATCCAGCACCGGAAGATCACCGGGGCGCACCTCGACGTCGCCGTCGGCCGGGGCGGGCGCGGTGGTGGAGACCCGTCGTCCGGCGGCGACCCAGGCCGGGAAGCCACCGTGCAGCAGGCGCACCGGCCGGTGCCCGGCCCAGCGCAACGTCCACCAGGCGCGCGCGGCGGCCAGGCCGTCGCCGCCGCCGTACACCACCACGGGGTGACCGGCGCGGACGCCGGCGGCCCGCAGCGCGGCCTGTAGCGCGCCCGGATCGGGCAGCGGGTGCCGGCCGCCGACCCCGGGCGGCCCACACAGCGCGGTGTCCAGGTCGACGAAGACCGCGCCGGGCAGGTGACCGGCCAGGTAGTCGTCGTGGCCGGGCGGGCCGGTGAGCCGCCAGCGGACGTCGAGCAGGGTGGGCGGGTCGGCGTGGTCGAGTTCGGCGGCGAGCCGGTCGGCCTCGACGAGCAGCTCCTCGGTACCGGACATGGCGACCATCCAACACCATCCGGATCACCACCACGCGATTCGGCGGCGGTCGCTCGCCGCGCGGCGGGGTAGCATCGAGCATCGGAGGGCCGCTTACCTTATGAAGTCTCACGATCTGGTCGACACCACTGATCGCGAAGCTACCTTCGCTACCTTCGGACAAAGGGGGCGAAAGTGAAGAGCCATGATCTAGTGGACACGACCGAGATGTACCTGCGCACCATCCTCGAGCTGGAAGAGGAGGGGGTGCCGCCGCTGCGCGCCCGGATCGCCGAGCGCCTCAAGCAGAGCGGCCCCACCGTCAGCCAGACCGTGGCCCGGATGGAGCGCGACGGCCTGCTCACCGTGGAGGGCGACCGGCACCTGACGCTCACCGCGCTCGGCCGGGGCAGCGCCGTCTCCGTGATGCGCAAGCACCGCCTCGCCGAGTTGCTGCTGGTCAACGTCATCGGGATGCCCTACGAGGAGGCCCACGAGGAGGCCTGCCGCTGGGAGCACGTGATGAGCGACGCCGTCGAGAAGCGGGTGTACGACCTGCTCAACCGGCCGACTCGCTCGCCGTACGGCAACCCGATCCCGGGTCTGGAGGAGCTGGGCTCCCCCGAGGCCCAGGCCAGCGAGGCCGGCGAGGGCGAGCGCAACCTGGCCTTCCCCGGGCTGTCCGGGCCGGTCGTGGTCCGCCGGATCTGCGAAAGCGTGCAGACCGACGCCGACGTGCTGCGCCAGCTGCACGCTGCCGGCGTCGACCCGGGTGCCACGGTGACCGTGGCGCAGGAGCGCGACGGGGTGTCGATCGACCGCTCCGGCGACCGGGTGCGGCTCCCCCGCGAGGTCGCCTCCCGGGTCTTCGTCGCGGCCAGCTAACCGACCTCGGGCGTCACAGCGCCCGCGTGTCCACCTTCTTGGCCAGCCCGACCAGGTCTCCGGCCAGCTTGTCGGCGGCCGCGCGGTCGGCGGCACGGGCCCCCGTCCAGGTCAGCGTGGCCAGGCGTCCGTCGGTGCCCAGCCAGCCGACCTCGGCGACCGGGCCGTGCCCGCCGGTCGCGGCGGTGGTACGCCGGTACGCCTGCTGACCCAGCCCGGTCACCTTCGCCGCCTTGTCGGGCATCACGTCCGCGCCGAAGGTCGTCTTGTCGATGGTGGTCTCGGACACACTGAGCATCAGCTCCGGCAGCGCCGCGCGCTCGGCCCGGACCACGCACGTGTGCGTGTCACCCCGCTCGCTGGCCGCCGCCACGTCGAAGCGCACCTTGACGAGCTGCTCGATCACCGCGAAGTCCAACAGCCGGCACGCGCCTCCTGAGGAGGCCGCCGACACGTCCAGGGCGACCGGCGCCTGCGGCGGCACCGCCACCGGCTCGGCCTCGGCGGCACAGCCGCTCAGCAGCAGGCCCGCAAGCCCGGCGACCACGATCCGCCCGCGCACGCTCCACCCTCTCGCCGACCGACGGCGGAGGGGGCCCCGCCGGATGTCCGTCGGACACCGTACGGGGTGTGCGGGTCGGGCGGAAGTCCTCGTGCACGCCTATTCCGACGGTGGATCGTCCACGTACGGGCAGTGCCGGCAGCCCCGGCCGCAGCACGCGCCGCGGCGGGCGAGGAAGCCGGCGCTGAGCACGAAGAGCCCCGTCGCCGGGTCGGGGTAACCGGCTTCGCCGGCGGCCAGCGCAGCGGCGTGCGCGGCGAGGATCCGGGCCCGCTCGGGGTGCTCGGACGGCAGCCGGGACGGGTGCGGCTCGGCGAGCGGCCGATCCGCCAGGGGTCGTCGCTCTCCGCTCACCCGCAGCAGTCTAGGGAGGACCCGTCGGCGGTGGCCCAGCCGTGCCGGGCGGGCGGAATTGCGGTGCCGGGTGGGGTTGCGCCTCGGTAGAGTCCGCGGGCCGCCGGCCGGCGGCGCTTACCCGCACGGACAGGCGGCGACGGTGAGTCAGCAGGTGCAGCGGTCCCCGGCGGTCGAGGCGGTCGAGGCGGGGGCGACCCCGTCGCTGTGGCGCAGCCGGAACTTTCTGCTGCTCTGGGGCGGTCAGACGGTCAGCGAGCTGGGCACGCGGATCGCCAATGTCGCAGTGCCGCTGCTCGCCGCCGACACCCTGCACGCCAGCGTGTTCCAGGTCTCCCTGCTGACCGTCCTGGCCTGGCTGCCGTACCTGCTGTTCTCGCTGCCGGCGGGCATCGTCGCCGACCGGCTCGACCAGCGGCGGCTGATGATCGCGTGCGACCTGGGTCGGGCCGCGCTCCTGCTGTCCCTGCCGGTGGCCGCGCTGGTCGGCCACCTCACCCTGCCCTTCCTGTACGCGGTGGTCGGGCTCGGTGGCGTGCTCACCGTGCTGTTCACCGTGGCGTACAAGACTCTGCTGCCCCGGCTGGTGCCGGCGGACCTGCTGGTGGACGGCAACGCCAAGTTGACCATCAGCCAGGACGCCGCCGAACTGGTCGGCCCGACGGTCAGCGGCGCGCTGATCGGGCTGGTCGGCGCCGCCCGCACCTTCCTGGCCAACGGGTTCGCCTTCCTGGTCAGCGCGCTGACGCTGATCCTGATGCGGCAGCCACCGGTACGCCGCGAGCCGGCTCCCCGCGTACTCCTGCGGGTGGAGTTGACCGACGGGCTCGGCTTCATCCGGCGGCAGCCGATCCTGGTCAGCATCCTGGCCTGCACGACGTGGTCGAACTTCTGGGTGATGACGTCCGCCTCGATCGAGGTGACCTTCCTGGTGCGGGAGCTGCACGCCGCGCCGGTGCAGGTGGGTCTGGTCTTCTCGGTCAGCGCCGTCGGCGGGCTGGTGGTGGGGGTGCTGGCCGCCCGGCTGTCGGCCTGGCTCGGCTCGGCCCGGGTGATCTGGGTGGCGATGACCGCGCCCGGCCCGTTCTATCTGCTGATGCCGTTGGCCCGACCCGGCTGGGGACTGCTGCTCTACGGAGTCGGACTGGCCGCGTTCTCGGCCAACGCGGTGCTGTTCAACGTGGCGGCGATGTCGTACCGGCAGCGGATCACCCCGCCGGCGATCCTCGGCCGGGTCAACGCGGCGTTCCTCTGGATCTGCTTCGGGGTGATCCCGCTGGGCGCGCTGACCGGCGGCGCGCTCGGCACCACGCTGGGGCTGCGCGGCGCGCTCTGGGTCTGCGTACTGGGCACCTGGGCGGCGTGCCTGTTCGTGGTCTGCTCGCCGCTGCGCCGGATGCGGGACACGCCGGCGGACGTCGGCGTCTGAGAGGGTGGGGCATGCCCACCTTCGCCGCCTCGGACGGCACCACGCTCGCGTATCGGAGTCTCGGCGGGGGCGACCCGCTGATCTGCCTGCCGGGCGGGCCGATGCGCGACTCGGCGTACCTCGGTGACCTGGGCGGCCTGTCCTCGCATCGGAGCCTGGTTCGGCTGGACCTGCGCGGCACCGGCCGGTCGGCGGTGCCGTCGGACGCCTCCTCGTACCGGTGCGACCGCCTGGTCGCCGACGTCGAGGCGCTACGCGTGCACCTGGGGCTCGCCCGGCTGGACCTGCTCGGGCACTCCGCCGGCGCGAACGTGGCGCTGCAGTACGCGGCCCGACACCCCGACCGCGTGGGCCGGCTCGCGCTGATCACGCCGAGCACCCGGGCCGTGGGGCTGGAGGCGACCGCCGCTCTGCGCCAGGAGGTCACCCGGGCCCGCGCCGATGAGCGGTGGTACCCGGAGGCCGCCTCGGCGCTGGAGTCCATGGTGACCGGACGGGCCACCGGCGACGCCTGGCAGGCGATCGCGCCGTTCTTCTACGGCCGGTGGGACACGGCGGCCCGCGCGCACCAGGCGGTCGAGGCCGCCCAGCGCAACCAGGAGGCCGCCCGGATGTTCGGCGCCGACGGCGCTTTCGACCCGCCGGCCACCCGCGCCGCGCTCGCCGCCCACCCACGCCCGGTGCTGCTGCTCGCCGGTGAGCTGGATCTCGGTGCCCCGCCGGGCCTGGTTGCCCAGCTCGCGGAGCTGATGCCCGGCGCCGAGCTGGTCGTACAGCCCGGCGCGGGGCACTACCCGTGGCTGGACGACGCCGACCGGTTCACCGCCACCGTCTCGGCGTTCCTGCGCTGATGCGGTGGCTTGAGTCTCCACCGGGGGGAGACGCGAGGGTGGGGGCATGAGCGGTGACGAGCGGTACACGATCGGCGACCTGGCCCGACGCACCGGGCTGAGCGTCAAGACCATCCGGTACTACGCCGACAGCGGGATCGTGCCGCCGACCGACCGGAGCCCGGCCGGCTACCGCCAGTACGGCCCGGAGGCCGTCGCGCGACTGGAACTGGTCCGGACGCTGCGCGACCTGGGCGTGGACCTGGCCTCCATCCGTCGGGTGGTGGACCGCGAGGTGCCCCTGCACGAGGTGGCCGCCGCGCACGCCGAGGCGCTGGCGGTGCAGATCCGGGTGCTGCGACTGCGCCAGGCCGTGCTGACCGTCGCGGCGAGGCGGGAGGCGGGCCCCTCCGAGGTGGACGACCTGCACCGGTTGGCCCAGCTCACCGCCCACCAACGGGGGCAACTGGTGGACGACTTCCTGGACAGCGTCTTCACCGGCGACCCGCCGACGTACCCGGGCGTGCTCGTCTCGATGACGCCGGACCTGCCCGACGACCCCACCGCCGAGCAGGTGCAGGCGTGGGTGGAGTTGGCCGACCTGTGCCGGGACCCTGCCTTCCGGGCGAGCATGCGGCGGCTCGCTCGCCAGCACGCCGCCGACAACGACGTGCCCGGGCTGCCCCGCCCGGACGCCGTCGCCATGGTCCGGGACGGGGTGGCCAACGCCCTGGCCGCCGGTCTCGATCCGGCCGGACCCGAGGCCGGGCCGGTGGTCGCGGCGGTCACCGACCGGTACGCCCGCCTGCACGGCCTCCCCGACGACGCCGACCTGCGCCAGCGGTTGCTCGACCGCCTGGTGCTGGCCAATGACCCTCGCCGGGACCGTTACCTCGACCTGCTGTCGGTGATCAACGGCTGGTCGGGCGGTGGCGCGGTCGCGCCGGCGGCGGACTGGTTCATCCGTGCCCTGCAAGCCCGGACGCCCGCGCCGAACCGCTGAACCGGCCGGGTCGGCGTCGGAACGTCAGGCGAACCAGGTCAGCGCCTGGCCGTGCCCCCGGGCCCAGGCCAGCGGCTTGCCGTCCAGCGCGAGGACGTTGTGCAGCGCCGCGTCCGGCGAGTCGGGCAGCCCGTCGTAGGGCAACACCTCCGGGGCCTCGTTGGCGATCCAGTGCCCCGGCAGCTCACGGACGAGCCGGACGAACGCCTCCCGACGGGCGACGGGCACCTGGTAGAGCACCGAGGTGTGGAAGATGACAAGCGTCGCGCCGGCCGGGGCCCGCGCGGCCAGCGCCGGCAGGTCGTCCACCAGGTCGCCGCGGATCAGCAATGGCGGATCGGCCGCAGCGACCGCCGCGGCGGCGCGCAGACGGGCCCGCCGGTGCGCGTGCTCCGGCCAGATCAGGGCGTCCAACCACGACACCGCGTCCGCGTCGGTCACGTCGAGCGGGTTCAGGTCCAGGCCGGCCCGCCACACCACCTGGGGTACGCGCTCAGGCGGCACGAATCCGCTGGCCGCGCACTCCAGGACCGGCTCGCCGGACCCGATCCGGTGCTCCCCGTAGCGGTAGGCGTACCGGTCGGGGTAGAGGCAGAGCCCGGCGGACGCGCCGACCTCCAGCAGGGCCAGGGGCTGCGGCAGCGCGGCGAGCACCGGCAGCAGGACGGCGCAACGGCCGGCCTCGTTCGTCTGGGTGGCCCTTCGTCGTAACTCCGTCTCGATGACCGGCCAGTGCGTCACCGCGTAGTCGTGAAACGCGGCCGGGTCGTCGACCGGGCCACCGAGCCAGCGGACGACGCCGAACAGCAGGTTGGGCTGTCGCTTGGCCGGCGGAAGCGCGTCGAGGAGAGCGAGTAGATCGGGGTCGGCGGCCACCGCGTACGACAGCCGCTCGTACGTGGGCGACACGCCGTGTGCCTCGCGGCGAGCAAAATCGACGTACGCCTCGGCGGTTGTCATGCCCTCATCGTCGCAGCCCATTCCTCGGTGGGTCAGCCCCCGTGCCTGTGCGCTGACCCACCGGCCTTCTCGAGCCCGGCACCGCTCAGGGCAGCTGGCCCGGTCGGTCGACGATGGCGATGCGCAGTAGCGCGACAGCGTTGTACAGGGATTCCTTGCCGTCACGCACCACGGAGTTGCGGGTGCCGAGGTAGACGTGGGAGTCCCGATCGAAGATGAGGTCCAGGTTTCCACCGATCACCCCGGGCATCCGAATCGCCACCCCATGGCGGCCGGCGGCGTCCACCACGTCACCCGAGATGACGACCGCTCCGGGTTGCCGTGCCAGCAGTTCGAACAGCGCCGCGAGCGCTCGGGGTGGCACGTATCCGTCGAGCATCGACCACGCGGTGGTGTACGCCATGCTCTCGTCCCCGTAGACGGCCTCCTCATCGGCGCCTTCGGGTAGATGCAGGTCGACCGGGTGCGCCCGAAGGTAGCGCAGCAGCTCGTCCGGATCGGTGGGTAGGTCGCCGTGGTACGCGGGCGGCTGGAACGCGTCGAGCTCCTTGTCGGGATCGGCGGGATCATCGATGCGGAGCACCTTCAGTTGGCTCCACCCGTTCGGATCGGTCTCCGGTCGATACCGTGCCTGCGTATAGGCGACGCCACCGGCCGACTGCCACAGTTGGTTCCGAATCGTCCGGTACGGACCGCTGTTCGGCAGCTCCCGTATCGTCGCCAGGGACTCCGTGAAGACGTACTGGTCGGGGCGGGCGGTGAGCTCCGGCTGCTGCCGGGCGACGTCGGCCGCCAGGTGGAAGACCTCCGACGCGGTGGCCGTGGGCGGCGACTGATCGCCCATCTTCATGGTCTGGACCGCCAGCGCACCGGCGGTCAGCGTCACCGCCATCCCGACCGCTCCGGCGAGACGCCAACCGCGCAGGAACGGGGTACGGCGCCCGGCCGGACGGCCCGCCGACGCCAGCTCGGCCCGTTGGGCAACGTGTGCGCTCAGGTCCCTGAGAAGCTGCTCCTCGAAACCCTGCGGCGACCGTTCAGTCGTGTTCATCGTCAGCTCCGTCTCATCTCAGGCGAGGGTGGCGGCCGGGTGGGCGAGCACGGCACGGACGACGCGACGGGCACGATGCAGGCGGACCCGAGCGGCGACCGGCGACATCCCGAGCACGGTCGCCGCCTCGGCGACGGTGAGGCCGTCCACGGCGACGAGTTCGACAAGCGTGCGGGTGCCCTCGGGTAGCTCGCTCAATGCTCGATAGGTGCGGCGGGCCGCCGACTCGGCGTCGATCCGCTCCTCGATGCGGGCAATGTCATCGGGGCCCAGGTCCCGTCGTCCCGCCAGTCGGCCCGTCACCCGCAGCCGTTGGGCCGCCCGACGTCGCTCGTCGCCGATGACGTTGCGGGCCACCCCGAACAGCCAGCCGATCTGGCTGCCCCGGTCCGGCCGGTAGCCGGCCGCCGATTCGATCACCGCCAGGAACACGTCGGCGGTCAGATCGGCAGCGAGGTGTGGGTCGTCGACCCGCCGCGCCACGAACCGACCCACCGCCTCCAGGTGCCGCCGGTAGAAGGCCGCGAAGGCCACCGGATCGGCCCCGATGCCGGAGATGTCGTCATCGGATCGGCTGGTCTCATTCACGCGGGCCGTCCTCTCTCGCGCGTTCACACCTCTTCTTCGTTCGGCGGAACACCTGTGTTACGAACCCCGATTGAGCCCTCGTGCTGGCCTGACCGACGCCATCGGCGGCACCAACCCCGGCGAGCGGTATACCTCAGAGTCATGAATATGACTCTGAGGTATGTCGGCGATCGGCGGCATGCCCCGGGGGCGAGTCTGCCCGGCGCTGACGGCGACGCCGCTGGTCCGACTAGGCGGCCGCCCTGGTGATGCGGCATCATCGGACCACCGGCGACTGGCGGCACGGGGATGGTCAAACCATCGGGGAGCCTCTCGCGGGCGTCGACCGCCTGGGCGCCTGCGCCGAGGGACCGTCATGACCACGACCAGCGAATCCGCAGAACACCACACCCCATCGGGCACGGCTCGGCTCCTGCCGGGCGCACCCGTGGCCGAAGCCGTCCTGGCCGAGACCGCCGCCGCAGCAACCCGCCTGCGCAGCCGCGGGATCACACCGAGTCTCGCCACCATCCTCGTCGGGGACGACGACGCCAGCGCCGGCTACATCGCCATCAAGCAGCGTCAGGCCGCCGCGCTCGGGTTCGCCTCCCCGCACGTGCATCTGCCTGCGACCGTCGCCCAGATCGATCTGCACCGGGCCATCGCCCGATTCAACAGCGATCCGGCCGTGCACGGACTGCTCGTGCAGTACCCCGTTCCGGGGCATCTGGACTACGACGCGGCACTGCAGACGATCGACCCTGACAAGGACGTCGACGGCATGCATCCGCTCAACATGGGGCGTCTCGCCGTCGGCCTGCCCGGCCCGCTGCCGTGCACACCCGCGGGCATCGAAGCCCTCCTGGCGTACTACGAGATCCCGGTCGCCGGTCGTGAGGTCGTCATCCTCGGCCGCGGCGCCACCCTCGGTCGTCCCCTGGCGATGCTGCTCGCCCAGAAGCGCCCAACCGCCAACGCCGCCGTCACCGTCGTCCACACCGGTGTGCCCGACTGGGCGCGCTACACCCGCCGCGCCGACATCCTCGTCGCCGCCGCCGGCGTACCCGGCATCGTGCAGCCCGAGCACGTCAAGCCCGGCGCCGTCGTCATCGGCGCCGGCGTCCGCTACGACGGGCGGCGCCTCCTGCCGGACGTGGACGAAGCGTGCGCCGAGGTCGCTGGCGCCATCACGCCACGGGTCGGAGGGGTCGGTCCGACCACGGTCGCGATGCTGTTCCGCAACGCCGTGCGCGCCGCCGAACGCGCGACCCAGTAGCCCGGTCGCCGAGATCACTTGATGCTGAGTAGTCAGAGCGGCTCGGCCACAACTATTCAGCATCGAGTGATCGAGCCGGCTTCCTGCGTTTGGAGATCTCCTCCAGGTGCTGGAGTTGGTGCTGCCGAACCATCTCGTCCCATACCTCCTGGTCGTAGTCCGGGTCCGGCGGGATCCACTTGTGCGAGTTGTCGCTGTAGTGGAACCGTTCATCGCCCCGCCGGATCAGACTCACCGGACCCAGCCCAAGAAACGCCGGTGCAGCAGCCCGGCGGGCACCCAAGTCAGATCCTCAGCCGCCCAGACCAGGTAGGACCCCATGTAGAGGGCCAACGACAACGGCGCGCCGTCGAACTCGGCATGCAGCTCGGTGCGCCGGGTCCGGCAGGGCCAGGGCGCGTCACATCCGCCGCAGGTCCACACCGGAAGGACCGGGCCGTGCGTGGTCACCGCAGGCCGTCCAGGAAACGCCAGGTGGCGACGCGGGCGTGCCAGCAAGCGGCCCATTCCGCCTGATAACAGGGGTACGGGGACAGCCGCGCCCACCACCAGCGACGGCCGGCAACACCAGGCAGGCGCACCGCCATGATCTGCCCGGCCTGATCGTCGGTCACTCCCGCTCCTCCCCTGGCCAATGGCCTCGTCGGATCGGGATGCGATGCCGGGCACGACAGGGCAGATCCGCGCCGCAGCGACAGATCCGACGCCACCGCCGCCACGACCAGACCGGCCTATGCCGCCGCGCCAGAGTCATCGCCACCGCCAGCACGTAGTCGTCGTACGGCACACGCGATCCCATACGGCTCCAAAGTTGGACTCCTATTTTGGAAGTACAACCAGGCTAGATTTGGACTCCTAAATTGGGAACCTCTTCGCGGCGTGTCGCGGTGACCGGCTACGGCCGCGCGATAATCAGCCGGTGGTGAACCCGACGATCCAGCGGCGGCGTCTCGGTCTTGCCCTCAAACGGGCTCGTGAAGGTGCAGGCAAGACGCAGGACGAAGCGGCTGCTGTCATCGACGCAGCAGCGAGCAAGATCAGCAGGGTCGAGCTTGGACAGTCGGGCATCAAGCTCACCGACCTGAACCTGCTACTCGATCTCTACGGGGTCCGAGGCGATGACGCCGATCCGCTACGCGACCTTGCACGAGCAGGGCGACAACGCGGGCGCTGGAGCACCTACCGAAACGCCGTGCCGGACTGGTTCCGCCAGTACCTAGACCTCGAAGGCGACGCGTCAGAGATCCGCTGGTACCAGCCAGAGGTCATCCCCGGAGTCCTTCAAATCGAGCCTTACATCCGCGCCATGAACGCGATCGCCCACCCACGCCCGCCCACCGATGAGGTCGACCGGCAGGTTGCCGTGCGCATGGAACGGCAGTCGATTCTGCAGCAGGACGACGGGCCCGACCTGAGCTTCATCCTCAGCGAGTCGGCGCTGCGCCGAAGCATCGGTGACGCGACGACGATGCGCAAGCAACTCCTGCACCTGGCAGAGGTCAGCGAGCAGCCCAACGTCACCCTTCAGGTGTTCCCGTTCAACGCACAGACCTACGAGACCGCATCGTTCAGCTTCATCATCCTGCGTTTCGGGGACGACGCGGCATCGGACGTGATCTACGTCGAGACCTTCACCGACGCCGATTACCTTGACCGGCCGGACGCCGTACGCGCCTACACTCGACTTTGGGACCGACTCCGGGCTGCCGCTCTCGGGCCGGTAGAGTCGCGCAAGCTCATCCTGAGGATGGCGGACGACGTGGAGCGCCAACAGACCTGAGAGAGTGATCATGGAGACTTCGGATCGCCTGGTCTGGCGCAAGTCGAGCTACAGCGACAACAACGGCGGCGCGTGCGTCGAGGTCGCCGAACTGGGTACAAGCATCCTGGTGCGCGACAGCAAGAATCCCAGCGGATCGAACCTTTGCTTCACGAGAGGCGCGTGGACGAGGTTCCTACGGAGCATTCGATAGCCCAAGATCCAAGGTTCGAAACACCTGCCGCCAGCCGAACGCCCGGGCAGGCGAGCGCATTGGCGCAAGAACATTCGCCGAACCAGCTTGCCCGATCTGATCGCCCGCCCGCTCGCGACGACGTTTTGGGTACGGACGATATAGATATCTCAGGGTCTCAATGACAGGAGGGCCTGGGCACGCCCGGCAGGCCCGGAACTCCGTCCACTCCCTCGCTGGCGGTGGAGACAAGCCGCCCCTGGATGAGCGCGGCAAACGCGGCCGCACCTATGAGCTCACCTCTTGTTGATCGCGCCTTCGCGGGAACGAGAGCGCACTTCATCAATCCATGAGGCGCAATCGATCTCCTCTGCCTTCGGCTCGGGGCAGCCAAGGTCGGAGCGACGCCGTTCATCCCTGCCCGCCACAGCCAACGACGATGGAGCAAAGTTGGGCGGGTCTGCCGTTCAGCACGTCTATCCGTAGCGCAGGGACCATTATGGGAGATTGTGACGATAGTCCGTTTGCGCGGATCGCGACCGTTGAGTCGAGAGTGGCCTTGACCAGGCCGTTTTCCAGGGGCCGGCTAGAAACTGTCGTACAACCGTGCGATGGTATGAGCAGCTGCGGAGGGAGGGGCATGATGTCGTCTTCCGCGCACCGCGTGCGCCATACCGTCCCGCCCCAACCCAACTCCTGCCGCTGGTGCGGGACTCCTGAACGCGAGCATGCCCAACGGTGGACCCCTTCGAAGGGATGGCACAGGTGGGAGGTCCCGACTGCCGCTCAACGGCGGGCGCGGATGCTTGCGCGGCGAACATTAGGAATCAAGGGCAGCTAACTTCTCCAACTGCAGAAAGGTGTCGCGAAGTTCTGCCGGAACCTCTGCGGGCGTCTTGAGACTTCGCGCCATCTCGTACATCATTGACGCCTTCGAGTTGGGCCCGCTATCGCTCCCCTCCTTGAACAAGTTCAACAGCAATGTGCTGAACTTGCCAGCCCGCAGCGATTCGATCGATTCCGGATCCCAAGGCTTCCCGTCGTTCCGGGGCCACACCAGGTTCGCCACATTGCACCACTGCTCGTTCGTAAAGATGCACTCCAACTCTTTATCCGGCGTCCCCATCAAGCGAACGTGATTGACGATGTCGATACCCTCCTTCGCCAGGTTCGCATCACTGAAGACTCTGCTGTTCCTTCGACTGTCAGCATCAATGATTAGCATCACCTGCCGCTTCGACCGGGCCAGATACCCGACGAACTTTAAGGCGCCTTCGTTATTATGGCAACCGACGATCACTATCCCTGCCGCGTGTACTGGCCGGCCTGTAGTGAGGCGGAAAAGCAACGGGAAAGACAACTGCTCCGTTACGCCTTCTACGCCTACGAAGCATCGCTCGTGAAGCAATACCGTGTTGCGCAACCCCAGGGCGATGGCAATATCGGCGAGGTATCGCCCGTTCGCGTCGTTATCCAAATCGGACAGCAGCCGATTTATTCGGGTGCGCTCACCCTCAAGCTTTAGATGAACAATGTCCTCGATGGCTGCACCATCGATCAGATTCATGGAATGTGTAGCTATCACCATCGAGACACCAGGCACCGAGCACTGCTCGCGTATGAGTGCCATTACACGCCGCTGCTGAAGGTAGTCAAGGTGGGTGTCAGGTTCGTCGTACGCCAAGACGACGTGCTGCTGGTCGTCAGGGAAAGGATTATTCTCAGCATCGCGTTTAAGGAGCTCGCTCGCCCACTCCCAGACGGCAAGGCTGATACGGCGGTTTCTTCCTGCCCCCACAGTGCTGAGACTAACCGTTTCACCGCTGGTGCGAGCCAGCAGCAGCCTGGTAGATCGTAGGCCAGAGGTGAAGGACACATTCGGCTCGACGGCGACGCGGACCAGGTCGGGGCACCGTTGTTGAATGTGTTCGACGAGCCCCTGCGCGTCCTCACGAACTCGACGGCCGAGTTCCGCCTCCAAATCTCGCACTCGCTGCTTGAGATCCTCGTCCTCAAGGTGGGACCTATAGCGACTGTTCAACGCCGCCTTAATCGCGGCTTCGGCTGATTCAGCATCGCCGAAGAGTAGAAACTTCGGCAGCGATGCCCTGATTTCCTTACTGGCCGCGATCCAGGCCTGCGTTCGTGGCCGAGTGGCGGCGAACTGGTCCAATGCGATCATCCAGCTACTTCTGGACCTGGCGTCAGCAGCAGCAGCGACCCCATGTCTGCCTGCGATGCGTTTCAGGTCGGCGAGCGATCTAGCCTCAAGATCACGGAGGTCTTCGTCCTCGGGTGCGTCGACGAGCAGTTCCAGGCGAACTTCTGACTCCTGGTTTCGAATGCGGCGCATCCGGATCGTGCTGGGCAGCCCAAGGGCCGATTCCTCCCTCTTAGAGAGTCGAAATTCGCCCTCGACCCAGGTGGTCTCGACCCGCTCGACGAGATCTTGGTTCTCGACCTCGGACACGGTGCGGTCCGCACCAGGGTCCGTCGCGAAGGTCCGATCCTCTTCGGTGAGCGGGTGGGTCCCAAGCAGGAATGCGAGCGCGTCGATCGTGGCGGACTTCCCACTGTCGTTAGGGCCCGTCAAGATCGTAGGGCGGTGGACTGGGATGGGACCGACGTCCTGCAAGCTACGGAACCCCCGCACGGAAATCGAAACGAGCTCCATGGACGTCCTCCCCGTTTCCGTCTCGCCTCAGCCATAGGCGAAAGCGCCCGAGCGAGCAGCACATAATGAACGCAACGCGAGTAGACAGCCTATACCAGGCCAGCCCCTAGACGTTGTAGGCCCACCGACTCCCGGTACTGCAACCCAAGCGAACCCACGTCCTCCAACCCGCCGAAGGCAGTGTCATATGGTTGCAACTTTTGCGGTGGTTGGCGACAAATGGCAGCAATCGAAATAATCTCGCTTTCTCTACCCAGGACCACGCCGACCATCGCCCCTAATATTGAATTGCTTGACAGTGGGGGCCTCAGTAAGTTCTTGGACGACCCTCAGGACGCAACCAAGGAAGCGGCATGGATCTTCATGATTTGAACGACGCTACACGCGCAGCAATGATCATCGAGATCGAAGCGGACATCGAGAGCGGCAGCCTCTTCGTGAGTCGACGCCTAAACGGCACTGGCATGAGCCGGTGGCCTCTGATTTTGATTGACGCCGCAAGGACTGGCGATCCAGAGTCACTGGCGTTCTGCATACGCGGCGAGGGTTTGCTTGTCGATCTAGAAATCTCTCACCGAAACGGCAAACCGTACGAGAAGAAAGTCCCCGTCAATGCTGCTGAAACCTTGGCGCAAGGGGAGTTTGTTCGGTTTTACATGAGAGCTGTTTGCATCCAAGCATTAAGTGCAGGAACGAAGGTTCGAGTGTATCGCGCAAAGTCCGTCATGAACCATCGACGCGAATCCGAAGCCAAGATCGGGAGTGTTGTCGACCCGACCGAGCTGCTTGCGGACTTACGACGCAACGTCGGAATGGATACATTTCTCGGACTACCACCTGGACCTAACTCCGGCCTTTGCGTTCGCCTGATCTGACGCAAGATAGCCGGTGGTTGACGAGATTTAGTGAGTGCACCTGCCTGGGAGTACCTAGAAACGGCGCTGCCCCGACCTCCGGTGAGGAAGTCGGGGCAGCGCCGCGTTACGCGTACGTCAGCTGCAGCCGCTGGTGGAGCCGCAGCCCTCGCAGACGTAGCAGCTACCGGCGGGGCGCATCTTCGTACCGCAGGTGAAGCAGAGCGGCGCGTCGGCGGCCTTGCCGATCACGGCCTCCAGCAGTTCGGTGCTGGAACCCACGCTCGGGGCCGGCTTGGCGACGGCCACGTCGGCCATCTCCTGGGCCGGCTGAGCGACGGCCTCGGTCCTGGCCGGGGCCTCGACCGGTGCCGACGACGCCATCGCGGTGAGTTCCGCGCCGGTGACGGCGGCGGCCTCCGCGTCGGCCTCGGCCCGCAGCTGGGCGGCCCGCTCGCTGGCGGTGAAGATGCCCAGCTCGGCGCGGCGCTCGTAGGGCAGGAAGTCCAGTGCCAGGCGACGGAAGATGTAGTCCATCACCGAGGCCGCCATCCGCACGTCCGGGTCGTCGGTCATGCCGGCCGGCTCGAAGCGCATGTTGGTGAACTTGCTGACGAACGTCTCCAGCGGCACGCCGTACTGCAGGCCGATGCTGATGGCCACCGAGAAGGCGTCCATCACGCCGGCCAGGGTGGAGCCCTGCTTGGACATCTTGAGGAAGACCTCGCCGAGGCCGTCGTCCGGGTAGGACGACGCGGTGAGGTAGCCCTCGGCGCCACCGACGGAGAAGCTGACCGTCTCGGACGTGCGCTTCTTCGGCAGGCGCTTACGCACCGGCCGGTACTCGATGACCTTCTCCACCGCGGCCGGCGCGGCGGCTGCGGTCTCGACGGCGGCCGGCGTGGTGGCCTTCTTGGACTTGGCCACCGAGAGCGGCTGGCCGACCTTGCAGTTGTCCCGGTAGATCGCCAGCGCCTTGAGGCCGAGCTTCCAGCCCTCGAAGTAGATCTTCTCGACGTCCTCGACGGTGGCCGCCTCCGGCATGTTGACCGTCTTGGAGATGGCGCCGGAGACGAACGGCTGGATCGCCGCCATCATCCGCACGTGGCCCATCGGGGCGATCGACCGCTCGCCCATCGCGCAGTCGAACACCGCGTAGTGCTCCGGCTTGAGGCCCGGGGCGTCCACCACGTGGCCGTGGTCGGCGATGTGCTCGATGATCGCCTCGACCTGCTCCTCGGGGTAGCCGAGGCTGCGCAGGGCGCGCGGCACCGTCTGGTTGACGATCTGCATCGAGCCGCCGCCGACCAGCTTCTTGAACTTGACCAGCGCCAGGTCCGGCTCCACGCCGGTCGTGTCGCAGTCCATCATGAAGCCGATCGTGCCGGTCGGGGCGAGGACGCTGGCCTGCGCGTTGCGCCAGCCGAACTTGTCACCGATCTTGTTGCCCTGGGTCCACTGCTTGGTCGCCTCACGGACGATCGCGGTGGCCACCGGGCTGGTCGGCTTGATCTCGTCGTTGGCCGCGGCGTGCTTGCGCATGACCCGCTTGTGCGGCTCGGCGTTGCGGGCGTAGCCGTCGTACGGGCCGACGACGCCGGCCAGCTCGGCGGAGCGGCGGTAGGCGGTGCCGGTCATCAGCGACGTGATCGACGCGGCGACCGAGCGGCCCTGGTCCGAGTCGTACGGCAGGCCGGTGGCCATCAACAGGGCGCCCAGGTTGGCGTAGCCGATGCCGAGCTGCCGGTAGGCGCGGGTGGTCTCACCGATCTTCTCGGTCGGGAAGTCGGCGAAGCAGATCGAGATGTCCATCGCGGTGATGACGAACTCGACGGACTTGACGAACTTCTCCACCTCGAAGCCGCCGTCGGCCCGGAGGAACTTCATGAGGTTGAGCGAGGCGAGGTTGCACGAGGAGTTGTCCAGGTGCAGGTACTCCGAGCACGGGTTCGACGCGGTGATCCGCCCGGTCTCCGGGCAGGTGTGCCAGTCGTTGATCGTGTCGTCGTACTGCAGGCCGGGGTCGGCGCACTCCCAGGCGGCCTGGGAGATGGTGCGGAACAACTTCTTGGCGTCCACGGTGTCGATCACCGAGCCGTCCAGGCGACCGCGCAGGTCAAAGCCGCCGCCGTTCTGCACGGCGGTCATGAACTCGTCCGAGACGCGGACCGAGTTGTTGGCGTTCTGGTACTGCACGCTGACGATGTCGGAGCCGCCGAGGTCCATGTCGAACCCGGCGTCGCGCAGCGCGCGGATCTTGTCCTCCTCGCGCGCCTTGGTCGCCACGAACTCCTCGATGTCCGGGTGGTCCACGTCGAGGATGACCATCTTGGCCGCGCGCCGGGTGGCGCCACCGGACTTGATGGTGCCGGCGGAGGCGTCCGCGCCGCGCATGAAGCTGACCGGGCCGGAGGCGGTGCCGCCGGAGGAGAGCAGTTCCTTGGAGGAACGGATCCGGGAGAGGTTGACCCCGGCCCCCGAGCCGCCCTGGAAGATCCGCCCCTCCTCCTTGTACCAGTCGAGGATGGAGTCCATCGAGTCGTCGACGGAGAGGATGAAGCAGGCGCTGACCTGCTGCGGCGACGGCGTGCCGACGTTGAACCAGACCGGCGAGTTGAAGCTGAACACCTGGTTCAGCAGCATCCAGGTCAGCTCGTGGGCGAAGACCTCGGCGTCCGCCGGGCTGGCGAAGTAGCCGTACTCCTCGCCGGCGGTGCGGTAGGTGGTGACCACCCGGTCGATCAGCTGCTTGAGCGACCACTCCCGCTCCGGGGTCCCCACCGCGCCCCGGAAGTACTTGGTGGTCACGATGTTCGCCGCGTTGACGCTCCACGACTCCGGGAACTCAACCCCACGCTGCTCGAAGTTGATCGAGCCGTCCCGCCAGTTCGTCATCACGACGTCGCGGCGCTCCCAGGACACCTCGTCGTACGGGTGGACCCCCTCCGTCGTCCACACCCGCTCGATCTTCAGCCCCGCGCCTGCCTTGTTCCGTGAACGGCTCGTTGTCACGCCGTCGCCCCCCTCGTCTGCGCGGTCACCCACCGCGCGTCCTGATCTTTCGAAAAACAGTGAAGTCAACTGGTACGGCCGGCGGCCTCAACCGCGTCGGCCCGGCCCTGCTCCCGGGCTCGCGCCACGGCCCGCAACGTCTCGATCTCGCGCTCAAAGTCGGCGAGCGAGTCGAAGGAGCGGTAGACGCTGGCGAACCGCAGGTAGGCGATCTCGTCCAGGTCGCGCAGCGGGCCCAGGATCGCCAGGCCCACCTCGTGACTGGGGATCTCGGCGGCCCCCTTGGCCCGGACGGTCTCCTCCACGCGCTGCGCCAGCAGCGCGAGTGAGTCGTCGTCCACCGGCCGGCCCTGGCACGCCTTGCGCACCCCGCCGATGATCTTCGTACGACTGAACGGCTCGGTCACCCCGCTGCGCTTGACCACCGCGAGGACCGCCTCCTCGACGGTGGTGAACCGCTTGCCGCACTCCGGGCAGGAGCGCCGCCGCCGGATGAGCTGGCCGTCGTCGGCCTCCCGCGAGTCGACCACGCGGGAGTCGGCGTGCCGGCAGTACGGACACCGCATCGCCCAACCTCCAAAATCATGATCAACCGCGGACACTCCGGGCACTCCCGGACACGGCTCGCCACGGCGGCACCACCCTCGGGTGACGCCCGCCGTGATCAACGTTACGGGAGTGCGGTCGGTAGTCGAACCCAACCTGTAGGCAACTTACGCCCGTGTCACTACTACATCTAGGGGTTGACCGTATGTCGCTGGCGAACCCGGGTCAAGTCGACCGGCGTGTCCGGCGCGTCACGGACCATCCGGTCCTCCGCACCTGCCACCTCACCGCAGAACCAACGCCGGGAACCCGCTCCGGTTACCGGCCGCACGGCCGGAACGCCCCGGAAAACAGCCACCGATCGAACATCCGTGCTACTCGACGTACCATTTATCAGAACATCCGTACGACCGGAGCGGTTTTTCACCCCGACACGCCGGTGAGAGGTCGTACAGATGTTTGAAAATGACCGATCTCACCTATACGGTCATGAACAACATGGCACCACCGCACGCACCACGAGCCGACGAGGCACCCAGCGCCGACCAGGGAGGACGGACGTGACCGAAGACCGGGCCAGCCGGCCGAAGAGCCCGCAGCAGATCACCGAGGCGGGCCCGCCGGCCACCCGACGCCGCAGCGCCGCGCGCAGCCGGACGGGTCAGCCTGCCGTGCGCCCGGTCACCCCGGTGGTCAGCGCCTTCCCCGACCCCGCGACGGTCGACCTGACCGCCCGCCAGCGCCGCATCCTGGAGTTCATCCGCACCTGGGTCGACCGGCACGGCTACCCGCCGAGCGTCCGTGAGATCGGCGAGGCGGTCGGCCTGGTGTCCCCGTCGAGCGTCGCCTACCAGCTCAAGGAGCTGGAGAAGAAGGGCTTCCTCCGCCGCGACCCCAACCGGCCCCGAGCGGTGGACGTCCGTGCCCCCAGCGAGGCCATCGACGACGAGTTGTCCCGCGCCCAACGGCCCACCCCGGCGTACGTGCCGATGCTCGGCCGCATCGCCGCCGGTGGGCCGATCCTCGCCGAGCAGGCGGTGGAGGACATCTTCCCCCTGCCCCGCGAGCTGGTCGGCGAGGGCGAGGTGTTCATGCTCCAGGTCAAGGGTGACTCGATGCTCGACGCGGCGATCTGCGACGGCGACTGGGTGGTCGTCCGGCAGCAGCCGACGGCCGACTCGGGCGAGATCGTGGCCGCCATGCTCGACGGCGAGGCCACCGTCAAGACCTACCGGCGACGCGACGGGCACGTCTGGCTGATGCCGCAGAACCCCGCCTTCGACCCGATCCCCGGCGACGACGCCACCATCATGGGCCGGGTTGTGGCGGTGCTCCGCCGGATCTGACCGGCCGGCGCGCGGGTGAGTGGCCCCACCGCGCTCACCCGCGCGGCCGGACCGATGCGCTGACCGTGTCAGTAGCGGTCGCCCCGCTGGCCACGGCCGCCCCCGGGATACTGCCCGTACGGGTCGCCGGGCACGTCGCCGTCCCGCCGACGGCCGGGCCGCTGGCCCCGGTAGTCCGGCTCCTGCCCACCGCGCCGTGGCGGCTCCGCCCGACCGCCGCCGGGCTGACCACCACCGCCGCCGTACACCCCGCCGCCCGGTCGGCCACCGGCACCGCCGGGTGGACCTCCGGGGCCGCCGGCACGGCCGCCACCGTAGACACCGCCCCCGACCGGAGCACCGCCGCCACCACCGCCGGGGCGGGCGGGGCCGTAACCGCCGCCACCCCCCTCACCGGCTGGGCGCGCACCGCCGCCGCCGTACACGGCACCGCCAGCAGGAGCGGGACCGCCCCGGCCGGAACCACCGCCGTAGACGCCGCCATCGGCCGCCGCCCCGCCGTACACGCCGGTGCCGGGACGGCCACCGCCGGGCGGGGCGCCCTCGTCCCGCCCTGCGCCGCGCCGGTCGTCCCGGTCATCCGTCGAGTCCGAATCGTCGGCCGCCGGTGGCCGGCGGCGGGCCCGCAGGATGCCGACGATGCCGGCGCCGACGAGCAGCAGACCGAGCACGCCGACCGCGCCCACGAGGTAGGTGATGTCATCGAGACTGAGCCCGTCGATCCAGGACTTCTCGGCGGCCGGGTTGGCACCCCCGGGAGCGGCAACGGGCGCGGCCACGCTGTTGGACGGCGTGTAGCTCAGAATGTCGACGGGCTCGTCCGCGGTGAGCTGCCCGCCGTCGGAGACGGTGACGAAGGTCTTCCCGTCCGGGGTGTAGGAGATCGCCTCACCGAACGGGTCGGCCAGTGGCGTCACCCGCGGCTTGCCGGTGGTGAGCGCCCCGACGATGTTGCCGTCGGTCACGTCGTACTCGAAGGCGTCCGCGTACGTCCGGACGACGACGCGGCTGCCGTCCGGCGATCGGGCGGCCCCGGTGACCGCGAGCCGCCCGTAGACGCTGAGCGGGTTCTCCGTGGTGGTCTTCGGCAGCTTGATCTCGCCGACCTTCTTCATCGGCACCGGCGCGGTGTCGCCGTTCTTCAGCTTCGCCGTCGGGGTGTAGATCTCCGCGTTGCCGCTCGACACCTTGGTGATGATCAGCGGAAGGCCGTCGGCCCCCACCAGCAACGCCTCGGCGTCGTGCGGCTTGTTCTCGGGGTAGGAGAGCCGGTGCAGCACGGGCTGCTTCGTACCGGTGATCGGCATGGTCCAGACCGCGATCCGCGACCGCCGCTCCTTGTTGGTGGTGTTGTCGCCGATGTCACCGATCCACAGGGTGTCGCCCTTCGGCGACACGGCGAGGTCCTCGGTGTCGAACGGCCCCTGACCCGAGTAGCGGACCGGCTCCTTGACGACCTTGCACTTGCTGTCGAGGAAGAAGATCCGTTTGCGCGCCTCAACCTCGGTGCCGTCGTTGATGACGATGTAGCCGGTCTTGGTCGCTACCAGCCCGGACAGCTCCCGCAGCCGCTCGTCGGTGACCGAGCAGCGCTTCTTGCCAGGGGTGGCGCCGGGCGGCTGGGATGATCCGGGAGCGGGAGCGGCTACGGCGACTCCGGCCAGCGCCACGGTTGCCCCGAGCAGGCCGAGGGCAACCGTGACCGAGGAAACAACGCGGCGCATTCGGCCAGTGTCGCATGCCGCGCGTTTCCGGTGGATGACGCCGGGGCCGCTCAGGGCCGGCTGCCGACCGCCTGGCCCTCGCGCTGCACGTCGAACGGCGCCAGCTCGGCGGCGAGCGCCGCGCTGACCCGAACGTGCAGCAGGGTGCCCTCCGGTAGGTGCGACGTACTGAGCACCTCGCCCGTGCGGTGCACCCGGGACACCAGGTCACCCCGGTCGTACGGCAGCACGGCCCGGACCTCCACGGCGGGTTGCGGCAGCCGCTCCTCGATCGCCGCCCGCAGGGCGTCGATCCCCCGCCCCGAGTACGCCGAGACGAAGATCGCCTCGGGCCAGAGTCGCTTGAGCCGCAGCAGCGCGTCCTCGTCGGCCGCGTCGGTCTTGTTGACCACCAGCAGCTCGGGCAGCCGGTCCGCGCCCACCTCGGCGAGCACCTCGTGCACCGCCCGGACCTGCTCCTCCGGATCCGGGTGGGTGCCGTCGACGACGTGCACCACCAGGTCCGCCTCCGCGACCTCCTCCAGCGTCGAGCGGAACGCCTCGACGATCTGGTGCGGCAGGTGCCGGACGAAGCCCACCGTGTCGGAGAGCGTGTAGAGCCGCCCGTCCGAGGTGGTGGCCTTGCGGGTGGTCGGGTCGAGCGTCGCGAAGAGCGCGTTCTCCACCAGCACGCCCGCGCCGGTCAGTCGGTTGAGCAGGCTGGACTTGCCGGCGTTGGTGTAGCCGGCGATGGCCACGGCGGGCACGGAGTTGCGGGTGCGACGGGCGCGCTTGGTGACGCGTACCGTGCGCATGCTCTTGATCTCGCGACGCAGCCGGGAGATGCGGTGACGGATGCGCCGACGGTCGGTCTCCAGCTTGGTCTCACCGGGACCACGCACACCCACACCGCCGCCCGCGCCGCCGCCGCGACCGCTACCACCGGTCTGGCGGGAGAGCGTCTCACCCCAACCGCGCAGTCGGGGCAGCAGGTATTGCAGCTGGGCCAGCTCGACCTGCGCCTTACCTTCCTTGCTCTTGGCGTGCTGGGCGAAGATGTCGAGGATCAGCGCCGTCCGGTCGACAACCTTGACCTTGGTGCGCTGCTCCAGGTTGCGCAGCTGCGACGGCGACAGCTCACCGTCACAGATGACCGTGTCGGCGCCGGTGGACAGCACCACCGCGCCAAGATCGTCGACCTTGCCGCGACCGATGTACGTGGCCGGGTCGGGTCGGGTACGACGCTGGATCAGCCCTTCGAGCACCTGCGAGCCGGCGGTCTCGGCCAGCGCGGCCAGCTCGGTCAGGGAATTCTCCGCGTCGGTGACCGTGCCCTCGGTCCAGACGCCCACCAGGACGACCCGCTCCAGTCGCAGCTGGCGGTATTCCACCTCGGTGACGTCGGTGAGCTCGGTTGACAGGCCCGGAACGCGTCGCAGGGACTGTCGCTCCGACAGCTCCATCTCGCCAGTGGTGACGTCGTCGAACTCGTCCTCGACGGGGACGAAGCTCTCCTGGTCTCGCAAGCGGTTCTCCTGTCCGAAATGATGAGTAGAACGTAATCCTGACATGGCACAACGCCGAACGCACCTGCTATATGCCCGTGCTGGAGGTCGCCAAAAGTGGGGGCGAATACCGGTCGACCTCGACAACCCGGTAGAAATGCGGGGGCGGCGGCCGACCGGCCGCACAGCCGTGACGGAGGGACCCCGTGGCCATCACCCGACTGCCGAGCGCCGGATTCTCGATCACCATCCGGATCGCCGTGACCGCGGACGCGTCCTCGATCGGCCGGCTCACCACCTCCGTCGGCGAGGCCGGAGCGATCGTCACGGCGCTGGACGTGGTGGACTCGGACCCGACCAACGTGATCGTCGACCTGACCTGCGACACCGCCGACGCCGGTCACGCCGACCAGGTGGTCGAGGCGCTGACCGCGCTCGACGGCGTGGACGTGCGCAAGGTGTCGGACCGCACCTTCCTCCTGCACCTCGGCGGCAAGATCGAGGTGACCTCCAAGGTCGCGCTGCGCAACCGTGACGAGCTGTCCCGGGCGTACACCCCGGGGGTGGCCCGGGTCTGCATGGCGATCGCCGAGAACCCGGCGGACGCCCGACGGCTGACGATCAAGCGCAACACGGTGGCGGTGGTCAGCGACGGCTCCGCGGTGCTCGGGCTGGGCAACCTGGGCCCGGCCGCGTCGCTGCCGGTGATGGAGGGCAAGGCCGCGCTGTTCAAGCGCTTCGGCGGGGTGGACGCCTGGCCGGTCGTGCTGGACACGCAGGACACCGACGAGATCGTGCAGATCGTCAAGGCGATCGCGCCCGCGTACGGCGGGATCAACCTGGAGGACATCGCCGCGCCGCGCTGCTTCGAGATCGAGGCCCGGCTGCGCGAGGCGCTGGACATCCCGGTCTTTCACGACGATCAGCACGGCACCGCGATCTGCGTGCTGGCCGCGCTGACCAACGCGCTGCGCGTCGTGGGCAAGCAGCTCGCGGACGTCCGGGTCGTCGTCTCCGGCGCCGGCGCGGCGGGCACCGCGATCATGAAGCTGCTGCTGCGCCAGGGCGTCGGCGACATCATCGCGTACGACCGCCAGGGCGCCCTGCACCGCGGGCTGACCGACCTCAACCCGGCCTGGCAGTGGCTGGCGGAGAACACCAACAAGGAGAACTACGCGGGCGACCTGCCCGGCGCGATCCGGGGCGCCGACGTGTTCATCGGGGTCAGCGCGCCGAACCTGCTCACCGGCGACGACATCGCCGGCATGGCGAAGGACGCCATCGTCTTCGCGCTGGCCAACCCGGACCCGGAGGTCGACCCCCGGGAGGCGCGCAAGTACGCCGCGGTGGTCGCCACCGGCCGCTCGGACCAGCCCAACCAGATCAACAACGTGCTCGCCTTCCCCGGCGTGTTCCGCGGGATGCTTGACGCGCACGCCGAGGAGTTCACCGAGGAGATGGCGATCGCGGCCGCCCGGGCCATCGCCGACGTCGTCGGTGAGGAGAAGATCAACCCGACGGTGATCGTGCCGAGCGTCTTCGACTCGCGGGTCGCCCCGGCGGTCGCGGCCGCCGTCCGGGCCGCCGCGAACAACCCCAGCCCTCTCCCGGCAGCCGACCCGGGCCCCACCGACCTCCCCGAGATCGCGGCCAACGCCAGCGCCACCCCGTAACGCACGAACCGCCGGGCACCCGACCCCGCCCCTCCGTCGATCATGAAGTTATTGCCATGACACGCCGAGCAGGCTGGCAATAACTTCATGATCGACGCGGCGCGCCCGCGATGTGGGCGCGGTGGGTCAGAGGAGGGGGTGGGTTGGGTTGGTCAGCGCGGAAAGGCTGATCTCGCCCGTTGCCACCAGGACGGCGGGGCCGGACAGCCAGCAGGAGTTCTCGGTGACCGTCACCGTCAGGCGGCCGCCGGGGACGTCGACGGCGACCACACCGGTGTCGCGGCCGGCGTCGCGCAGGGCCACCGCGCCCACCGCGCAGGCACCGGTGCCGCAGGACAGGGTCTCGGCGCTGCCACGCTCGTACACCCGCATCAGGGAGTGCCCGTCGGTGCCGTCGACCGGGTCGCCCGCCACGATGAACTCCACGTTGACGCCGGCCGGGAAGACCTCAGGGTCGAACCCGGGCGCGACGGTGAGATCCAGCGCGGCCAACTCCACGCCCGCCGGCAGGACACAGACCAGGTGCGGGTTGCCGATGTCCACAGCCGTGCCGGGCAGGGTCAGCCCGCCCAGGGTGGCGGTCGAGGAGCCGTACACCTGGGGGCGGCGCATCTCGACGGACACGGCGTCGCCCTCGACCAGCGCGCGCACGACGCCGGCCCGGGTGGCCACCGGCAACGCCGCGCCGGCCGGCGTGGCCAGATCGTTGTCGAGCAGGTAGCGCACGAAGACCCGCGCGCCGTTGCCGCACATCTCGGCGAACGAACCGTCGGCGTTCCAGTAGTCCATGAACCACTCGGCCTCGCCGGCCAGCCCGGCGCCGTCCGGATGCTTGGCCGCCCGGACGACCCGCAGCACGCCGTCCGCGCCGATGCCCCGCCGCCGGTCGCAGAGCGCCGCGACCAGCTCCGGGGTCAGGTCGAGCTGACCGTCCGGGTCGGGCAGGAGGACGAAGTCGTTGCCGGTGCCGTGGCCCTTGGTGAACTCCACGCCCCCATCATCGCGCAGCGGCCGGCACCAGACGCAGCGCGGCCCCGATCAGGTCCGGCGTCGCCGAGTCCAGCCACTGGATCCGCGGGTCGCGCCGGAACCAGGACCGCTGCCGCCGGACGAAGCGCCGGGTGGCCCGGACGGTCTCGTCGTGCGCCTGCGCCTCGGTCAGCTCACCGTCGAGCAGGCGCAGGACCTGCTGGTAGCCGAGCGCCCGGCTGGCCGTTCGTCCCTCTGCCAGCCCTCGACCCACCAGCTCACGGGTCTCGGGCACCAGACCGTCGGCCCACATCCGGTCCACCCGCAGCGCGATCCGCTCGTCCAGCAGCCCGGTGTCCAGGTCGACGCCGAGCTGCACCGACGGGTAGTACGGGGTCGGCTGCGGCAGTGACGCGGCGAACGGCGCGCCGGTCAGCTCGATCACCTCGAGGGCCCGCACGATCCGCCGGCCGTTGCCGGGCAGGATGCCCTCGGCGGCCACCGGGTCGGCGGCGCGCAGCCGCGCGTACAGCGGAGCCGGGCCGACCTCGGCCAACTCCCGTTCCAGCCGCTCGCGCAGCGCCGCGTCGGTGCCGGGGAACTCGAAGCGCTCCAGCACCGCCCGCACGTACAGCCCCGAGCCACCCACCAGCAGCGGCACCCGTCCCCGGGACAGGATGTCGTCCACGGCCGCGCGGGCCAGCCGCTGGTACTCCGCGACGCTGGCCGGCTCGGTGACCTCCCAGATGTCGAGCAGGTGGTGCGGCACCCCTTCCCGCTCGGCGGGGGTCAACTTGGCGGTGCCGATGTCCATGCCCCGGTAGAGCTGCATCGAGTCGGCGTTGACCACCTCCCCGTCCAGCGCGTGCGCGAGCGCGATGCTCAACGCCGACTTGCCCGCCGCCGTCGGGCCGACCACCGCCACGACCGTGCCGACCGGGACCGCTGCGCCGCCGGTCACGCCCGCTCCCAGGACGCCACGAAGTAGGCCACGCCGTAGGGGGCCGAGTCGTGCAGCAGCTCGCCGCGCCACCCCGCGCCGCTCGACCGGGCCGCCTCGGCGAGCACCTGCCACGACGCCCGGCCGGCGACCTTCAACTGCCCCGACAGACCCGCATCCAGGTCGCGCAGGGCGTCCAGGTCCGCCTCGGACAGGGCCGCGGCGACCCGCTTGTCGTACGGCAGGGCGCGCTGGTCGTCGTACCCGGGGGCCTTCTCCCCCCGGCAGGCCGACCCGTCGCCGAGCACCAGCAGTGCCACCCGCTCGCCCGCCGCGGCGACCTGCTCGGCGAGCGCGGCCACCTCCACCGGCCCGGCGTCGGCGGTCACCTGCACGGCGGTCACCGCCGCGGCGGCCACGGCGGGACGCACGGCGTGCCGGGCCAGCAGCCACGCGCCGACCGTCAGGCTCAACGGCAGCACCGCGCCCCGGTCCGGCTGACCGGGGATCAGGGGCACGTCCAGGTCGACGCCCCAGGGCTGCAGGGAACCGGTGGCCGGGGGCCGGATCGGGCCGGTCGACGGGCCGACGCCGAGCAGCACCACCGCGTCCGGATCGGCGGCCAGCAGTCGGCGTACGGCGAGGTCACAGGCCGCCCGCAGGTCGTCCAGTTCGCTGGCGGCGGCACCGGCAACCTCGGGCACGAGCAGGGGCGGATGCGGGCAGACAGCGGCGGCGACCAGTGGCACCCGTTCACCGTAGCGGGAATGCCCGGTGCGTCTCCGCGCCGATCCGGTCAATCAGGCTCTAGGACACCGTATGGTCACGGTCGGCGATAGGCGCTCGACGGGGACCGGGTCGGACCTGTGACAATGCCGGAAGTAACTTGGCTGCGCCGTGGCGGCGACGGGGGACGGCTCCCTCGACGCCGGGAGAACGAGGATGGGCACATGAGCGACTGGACTGCCTTCGGACGGGTGGACGCGGACGGCACCGTTTACGTCAAGACCTCCGAGGGCGAGCGGGTGGTCGGATCCTGGCAGGCGGGAGCACCGGAGGAGGGTCTCGCGCACTTCGCACGCCGCTTCGCCGACCTGGTCACCGAGGTGGACCTGACCGAAGCGCGGCTCAACTCGGGCGCGGCGGACGCCGGGCATTCGTTGAGCACGATTCGGCGGATCCGCACCACGCTGCCCGAGGCCCACGTGGTCGGCGACATCGACGCCCTGGCCGCTCGGCTGGACAAGCTGGCGACCCTTGCCGAGGAGAAGGCCGGGGAGGCCCGGGCCGCCCGGGACGCCGCACGCGTCGAAGCCCTGGCCCGCAAGACCGCGCTGGTCGAGGAGGCCGAGAAGCTCGCCGCCGAGTCCACCGGCTGGAAGACGGCCGGTGACCGGCTCAAGGACATCCTCGACGAGTGGAAGACCATTCGCGGGGTCGACAAGAAGGCCGACGGTGAGCTGTGGAAGCGGTTCGCCGCCGCACGGGACGGGTTCACCCGGCGTCGGGGCGCCCACTTCGCCTCGCTGGACGCGACGCGCAAGCAGGCGCAGACCGTCAAGGAAGAGCTGGTCGCCGAGGCCGAGAAGATCAAGGACTCCACCGAGTGGGCGGCCACGGCCAACCAGCTCAAGGAGCTGATGACGCAGTGGAAGGCCGCCCCGCGTGCCTCCAAGGAGGCCGAGCAGAAGCTCTGGGAACGGTTCCGGGCCGCGCAGGACGCCTTCTTCAGCCGGCGCAGCGAGGTCTTCTCCGCACGGGACAACGAGCAGCGCGGCAACCTGGAGCGTAAGCAGGCCCTGCTGGCCGAGGCCGAGGCCCTGGACATCGACGCTGACCCGAAGGGCGCCCAGGCCAAGCTGCGGGAGATCCAGGCCCAGTGGCACGAGGCTGGCCGGGTGCCCCGCGAGGCGGCCGCCGGGCTGGAGCGCCGGTTGCGGGTCATCGACGACAAGGTCCGCGACGTGATGGACTCGGCGTGGCGCCGCACCACCAAGGAGGACAATCCGCTGCTCGCCCAGATGCGGGCCCAGGTGGCGGAGGCCGAGGAGCGGCTGGCCCGGGCGCAGAGCGCCGGGGACGCCCGCCGGATCTCCGAGGCCGAGCAGGCCCTCGCCTCCAAGCGGCAGTTCCTCCAGCTCGCCGAGCAGGCCGGCTGAGCTGACGCTGTCCGAAAGCCCCCGGTCCCCGCAAGGGACCGGGGGCTCTCGCGTGTCCGGGAACGCCGCACGGCACGGGCGGGGCCGCGGGGCCGTGCAGTTGACGCATTGAGGCGGGCTGATGAGAATGGGCGACGGAGCCAGGTAGGGCCACCGGGACGAGGGCGACGACGGCGGGGCTCCGCTGTCGAGGATCGGCCGGTGAGCTTCCGCGAGTGTCCCCGTCCGCGTGACATGGACCGTCGCGCACTGTCCGCGTACCCCCAAGGGGCCGTGACGTGCCGACGGCAGCTCGCCCGCGCGGCCCATGGCCGACGCCGGGCCTTTGAAGTGGAGCTCGAATGGTCCGTCCCAAAGCTCTCGGCGGTGCGCTGACCGCGCTCGCCACCGTCGCGGCCGGCGTGTTCATCGCCACCGCCGTCAGCACCGCCCCGGCCTCCGCCGCGGGCACCGGCACCGGCTATCTGCACACGAACGGCAGCCAGATCGTGGACAGCACCGGCGCCACGGTCCGGTTGACCGGCATCAACTGGTTCGGCATGGAGACCGACAACAAGACCTTCCACGGGCTCTGGTCGAGCAATCCGTGGCGGGGGCAGCTCGACACGATGGCCCGGCTGGGCTACAACACGTTGCGGGTGCCGTACTCGAACGACGCGCTGAAGCCGGGCGCGACCGCCACCGGGATCAACGACTTCGTCAACCCGGACCTGATCGGGCTCTCGCCGTTGCAGATCCTGGACAAGGTGATCAACTACGCCGGCAGCAAGGGGATGCGGATCATCCTGGACCGGCACCGGCCGACGTCGGCCGGGCAGTCGCCGCTCTGGTACACGTCGACGGTCTCCGAGGCGACCTGGATCAACGACTGGAAGATGCTCGCCCAGCGGTACGCGGGCAATCCCACCGTGATCGGCGCGGACCTGCACAACGAGCCGCACGCCGAGGGGACCAACCCGGCGGCCACCGGCGCGTGCTGGGGCTGCGGCGACACCGCGCGGGACTGGCGGCTCGCCGCCGAGCGGGCCGGCAACGCCATCCTCGGTGTCCAGCCCAACTGGTTGATCTTCGTGGAGGGGGTGAGCTGCCCCAGTGGTGGCCTCTCCAACGTGTGGGACAACGACCCGAGCAACGACGAGGACTGCGGCTGGTGGGGCGGCAACCTGTCGAAGGCCGGCCAGTTCCCGGTACGGCTGAACGTGGCCAACCGGCTGGTCTACTCGCCGCACGAGTACGCCACGTCGGTCTACCGGCAGACCTGGTTCGACGCCCCCGACTATCCGGCGAACATGCCGGCCATCTGGGACAAGTACTTCGGTTACCTCTACAAGCAGAACATCGCCCCGATCATGATGGGTGAGTTCGGCAGCACCCTCGCCGACCCGAAGGACCGGGTGTGGCTGGAGAAGTTGATGGCGTACACCGGCACCGGGGTGACCGGGATGTCCTTCACCTACTGGTCGTGGAACCCCAACTCGGGTGACACCGGGGGCATCGCGCTGGACGACTGGACGAACATCAACACCACCAAGCAGGCGATCCTCCAGCCGTACCTGATAGCGCCGTCCGGTGGCGGACCCACCGGCGGGCCGACAGGTGGACCGACCGGCGGGCCGACGACCCCGCCCCCGGGCGCCTGCACGGCCACCTACCGGCAGGTAAACGCCTGGCAGGGCGGCTTCCAGGGTGAGCTGACCGTGAAGAACACCGGTACGGCCGCGGTCAACCCGTGGTCGGTGACCTGGAGTTGGCCGTCCGGCGTGACGCTGGGCAGTGGCTGGAACGCCACCGTCACCCAGTCGGGCACGACGGTCACCGCCGCCGCGCCCAGTCACGCGCCGTCCCTGGCGGCGGGGGCCTCGGTCACCGTGGGCTTCACCGCCAACGGCGCGGCCAGCGCCCCGGCAACCGTGAAGCTCAACGGCGCCGGCTGCTGAGTCGCCGGGGTGGCCGGTGCCCACGTCGTGGGCGCCGGCCACCCCGGGCATTTACATCCAGGTGCTTCTATGTTCTCATCGGGAAAGCGCTTGCCTCCGCAGTGGCCGGCGTGAGCGCGGGAGCCGCTTTCACCGAACTGCACCGGCGGGCCCGGGAGCCATGGGTCCCGGCCTACCTCGTCGCCCACGGGCATGGGCGTCGCGACGGTCCGTCCGCCTCATCGAGAGGAAGCAGCATGCGCACATCACAGCGTCGGATGACGCTGCTCGCCACCACCGCCGCCGCCACCGCGGCCCTGGTCACCGGCGGGCTCCTGACCGCCGTCTCGGCCCAGGCGGCCGCCGGCTGCCAGGTCGCCTACTCGGTCGCCAGCCAGTGGCCGGGCGGGTTCACCGGCAACGTCACGGTCACCAACCTCGGCGACCCGGTCTCCGGGTGGACGCTGCGCTGGTCGTACGGGGCCGGCCAGCAGGTCAGCCAGGCGTGGGGCGCCACCGTCACACAGAGCGGCGCTCAGGTTTCCGCCACCAACGTCGACTACAACGGCAACCTGGCCACCAACGGCAGCGCCTCGTTCGGCTTCAACGCGAGCTGGAACAACTCCAGCAACCCGGCCCCGACCAGCTTCACCCTGAACAACGTCGCCTGCACCGGCGGCAGCACCACCACCCCGACCACTCCGGGCACGCCGACCACACCGGGCACGCCGACCACCCCGCCGATCCCCAGCGATCCTCCACCGAGCGTCCCGCCGCAGACGGGCCTGGTCGGCTGGGCCACCCAGAACGGCGGCACCACCGGCGGTGGCGGCGCACCGGCCACCACCGTCACCAACGCCTCGGCGCTGACCAGCGCCCTGAACGCCACGGGCTCCGCCGTGATCCGCGTCTCCGGGACCATCTCCTGCTCGGGGATGCTGCGCGTCCGGTCCAACAAGACCATCCTCGGCAACTCCGGCGCGACAATCGTCGGCTGCGGACTCAACGTCAGCGGTGACCGCAACGTCATCATCCGGAACCTGACCTTCCGGGACTGGAACGACGACGCGATCAACGTGCAGGAGTCGGCCACCAACATCTGGATCGACCACAACACCTTCAGCAACGGGTACGACGGCGCTGTCGACATCAAGCGCGGGTCGGACTTCGTCACGGTGTCGTGGAACCGGGTCTTCAACCACGACAAGACCATGCTGCTCGGCCACAGCGACGACAACGGCGCGCAGGACACCGGCCACCTGCGGGTGACCTACCACCACAACTGGTTCGACGGCAGCAAGCAGCGCAACCCGCGGGTGCGCTTCGGCAACCCGGTGCACGTCTACAACAACTACTACCGGGCCAACACCGGCTACGGCGTGGCCTCCACCGAGAACGCCGGGGTGCTCGTCGAGGGCAACTACTTCGAGAACGTCCCGGACACGTACCACCTCGGCGAGGCCGACTCCGGGCCGGGCCGCCTGGTCGCCCGCAACAACTACTTCGTCAACTCGCCGGCCGGGCAGACCGGCGGCAGCGTCGCCAGCATCCCGTACTCGTACCAACTGGACACGGCGAGCACCGTCAAGTCCATCGTGACGGCTGGCGCCGGCGCCGGTCGGATCACGGTCTGACCGTGGGCCGGTCGGGGTCCGCCGTGCCGGCGGGCCCCGGCCGGGGTCAGTGCGCGGCGCAGCCGCCGGTGGGCGCGGGCGCGACCGCCGGTGCGCCGATCGTGGGCAGGCCCAACAACACCCCGGGGGTACGCGGGGAGCGCCCCGCCTCGGCGGCGTCGCCGGCCCGCGTGCGCCGGTGCGACAGCGGCGCTCCGTCGGCGTTGAGGTGATGCGGCGCGGCGTACGTGACTGTGGTGTGCACGATGTCGCCGGGCCGGATCGACCCGGCGAAACTGCCGGCGTCGAAGTGGACGAGCCGGCCGTCGCGGGCCCGGCCGGAGAGCCGCCCGGTCCGCTCGTCCTTGCGGCCCTCGCCGACCGCGACCAGCACCTCGACGGGCTCCCCCACCAGTCGCTTGTTCTCCGCCCAGGAGATCTCCTCGACGGCCGCGACCAGCCGCTCGTAGCGCTCCTGCACGACCTGCTTGGGCAACTGGCCGTCCATGGTCGCGGCGGGAGTGCCGGGGCGCTTCGAGTACTGGAAGGTGAAGGCCGAGGAGAACCGGGCCTCGCGCACCACGTCCAGCGTGCGCTGGAAGTCGGCCTCCGTCTCGCCGGGGAAGCCGACGATGATGTCGGTGGTGATCGCCGCGTCCGGCATCGCCGCACGGACCTTCTCGATGATCCCCAGGTAACGCTCGGAGCGGTACGAGCGGCGCATCGCCTTCAGCACGTCGTCGGAGCCGGACTGCAACGGCATGTGCAGCGAGTGGCAGACGTTCGGCGTCTCGGCCATCGCGGCGATCACGTCGTCGGTGAAGTCCTTCGGGTGTGGGCTCGTGAACCGGACCCGCTCCAACCCGTCGATCTCGCCGCAGGCGCGCAGCAGCTTGCCGAACGCGTACCGGTCACCGAACTCGACGCCGTAGGAGTTGACGTTCTGCCCGAGCAGGGTCACCTCCAGCACGCCCTCGTCGACCAGGGCGCGCACCTCGGAGAGGATGTCGCCGGGACGGCGGTCCTTCTCCTTGCCGCGCAGAGCGGGCACGATGCAGAACGTGCAGGTGTTGTTGCAGCCCACCGAGATCGAGACCCAGCCGGCGTACGTGGACTCGCGGCGGGTCGGCAGCGTGGACGGAAAGACGTCCAGCGACTCCAGGATCTCCACCTCGGCGGCGGCGTTGTGCCGGGCACGTTCCAGCAGCACCGGCAGGGCACCGATGTTGTGCGTGCCGAAGACCACGTCCACCCAGGGCGCCCTGCGGACGATCTCGCCGCGGTCCTTCTGCGCCAGGCAACCACCGACGGCGATCTGCATCCCCGGGTGCTTGTCCTTCACGGGGCGCAGATGACCGAGGTTGCCGTAGAGACGGTTGTCCGCGTTCTCCCGCACCGCGCAGGTGTTGAAGACGACGATGTCCGGGGTGTCGTCGGCCTGGGGCGCGCGCACGTAGCCGGCCTGTTCGAGCAGGCCGGAGATGCGCTCGGAGTCGTGCACGTTCATCTGGCAGCCATAGGTGCGCACCTGGTAGGTGCGCGGGCTGCCCGCCGCTGCGGTAGTCATGACCAGGACAGCGTATCCGGGTCGGCCGGATCACCCCGAACCGAGGAGCACCCGACATGTGCCGAAGCATCAAGACGTTGCGGGAGCCGTTCACCCCGCAGGTGACCGACGCGGACATCGAGGCGGCGGCGTTGCAGTACGTCCGGAAGATCTCGGGCTTCCGGGCGCCCGCCGCGCACAACGCCGCCGCGTTCGAGGCCGCGGTGGCCGCCGTGACGGAGGCCACCCGCACCCTGCTCGACCAGCTGGTCGTGCGGGGTGGCGGGTCGAGCGCCGCCGACCGGCCGGCCACCGCCGCCACCGGGCGCGGCTGACCTCTTCGGCGCACCGGCCTCTTCGGCGCACCGGCACGGGCACCGGCCCCGGCTCGGCCCGGCCGGCTGGGCACCGGGTCAGGCCGCGGCGAGCACCGGCGCGACGGTGTCGGGAGCCCAGCGCGAGCGGTGACACTGCGACCAGCCCCGGCAGCCCGGGTCACCCAGCGTGCACAGCCGCTTTCGGCTGAGCACCTCGCCGTCGTCGGTGTCCCGGACGTCGAAGTGCACCGGGCGGACCGTCCCGTCCGGTGCGACGAGCAGGTGCCGGCCAGCGTCGAGCGTGTCGTCGCGCAGCAGGCAGTTGCGGCCCAGCAGTCGGGCCAGCGCGGCGATGCTGGCGTGCTCGGAGAGCCGGTCGGGCACCCCGTAGCAGTCGACCACCGTCGAGAACTCGCCCGGCGCCTGCCAGACGTCACACACCACCGCGTACGCCGGCAGCCGGGCCGGGTCCGCCACTGCCAGCGGCATCACCACCCGACCGAGCGCCTCGGCCAGCGCCGGGTAGACCTCCACGGGTCGTACCCGATCGATTCTCCAGTTCCACAGCTCGGTCATTCCGCCTCCTCGCTGCGTTCGTCCCACCGGCCTCCGGATCGGGCCTTACTGACGATGGTGGGGGGCATTTGACCCCAGCCGGGGGCAAGTTACCGGTCTGTGACCATTCCGGGCAAAATTTCCCTGAGCGGCATTGCTCGGAGTAGCGGGAAGGTGACAGTTTATCGGCTATCGTGCGCCATCCGCACCACCGGGACCGCGTGTCCCGGCACTGCGTCCGGGCCGCGCCGCGCTGTCCGTCAGCGCAGGACGACCAGGTGCTCCCCGCGGGGCAGCAGCTCGCCCACCACTGGCGCGCCCGGCAGCTCACCGGCGACCAGCAGACCGCCGGAGGTCTGCGCGTCGGCCAGCAGCAACCGCTCACCCTCGTCCGCCGCGCCGAAATCCGTCCAGGGCGTGACCCACTCCAGGTTGCGACGGCTGCCGCCGCTGACGTACCCGTCGCGCAGCGCCTCCCGCGCGCCGGCCAGGTACGGCACCCGGGCGGTGTCGATGGCCACCGTGAGCCGGCTGGCACGGGCCAGCTTCGAGGCGTGCCCGAGCAGGCCGAAGCCGGTCACGTCGGTGCCGCACCGGATACCGGCGGCTACCGCCGCCCGCGCAGCGTCCCGGTTGAGGGCGCTCATCGAGGCGACCGCCTCCGGGAAGCTCTCACCGGTCGCCTTGTGCCGGGTGTTGAGCACGCCCACCCCGAGCGGCTTGGTCAGCGACAGCGGCACCCCGGCCCGGCCGGCGTCCAGAGTGATCAGTTCCTCCGGGCGCACGGTGCCGGTGACCGCGAGGCCGTACTTCGGGCCGTCGTCGTCCACGCTGTGCCCACCGGCCAGGTGACAACCCGCCTCCCGGGCCACGTCCTGACCGCCGCGCAGCACCTCGCGCGCCAACTCGAGCGGCAGCACGTCGCGCGGCCAGCAGAGCAGGTTGAGCGCCACCAACGGGATGCCACCCATCGCGTACACGTCGGACAACGCGTTGGCCGCGGCGATGCGCCCCCAGTCGTACGCGTCGTCGACGACCGGGGTGAAGAAGTCCGCGGTGCTGACCAGGCCCGTCCGCTCGTCCAGGCGGACCACCGCGGCGTCGTCGCCGTGGTCCAGGCCGACCAGCAGCTCGGCGGTGCCGGTGGCCGGGCCGAGACCGGCCACCATGACCTCCAGCTCGCCCGGCGGAATCTTGCAGGCGCAGCCACCGCCGCGCGCGTAACGGGTCAGCCGTACCGGTTCCGTCATCCCCCCATGATCTCGACAAGCCGGTCTCGACGCCACCGTTGCGGCCCGGTGGTGACCAAAATCGGACCCCCGACAACGATCGGGACCGGTGTTACCGCTCCGTGACCAACTGAGTTGCGTTCCGCCACATCACGCCGCCTACAGTTGCCCAACCGGGGGTCAACCGACCCCGATCCGGGAGACGACAGGGACGGTGGACGACGTGACGACGGGCGAACCGCTCATCGTGCTGGACGCGGTCAACAAGTGGTTCGGGCCGCTGCACGTGCTGGACGACGTCTCGCTGTCGGTGGGTCGGGGCGAGGTGGTCGTGGTGATCGGCCCGTCCGGCTCCGGCAAGTCGACGCTGTGCCGCGCCATCAACCGACTGGAACCGATCAACTCCGGCACCATCACCTTCGACGGCCAGCCGCTGCCGGCCGAGGGCAAGCCCCTCGCCAAGCTGCGCAGCGAGGTGGGCATGGTCTTCCAGTCCTTCAACCTCTTCGCCCACAAGACCATCCTGGAGAACGTCACCCTCGGCCCGATCAAGGTCCGCAAGGAGAAGCCGGCCGCTGCCCGCGAACGCGGCCTGGCCCTGCTCGACCGGGTCGGCATCGCCAACCAAGCGGACAAGTTCCCGGCCCAGCTCTCCGGCGGTCAGCAGCAGCGGGCAGCGATCGCCCGCGCCCTGGCCATGCAGCCCAAGGCGATGCTCTTCGACGAGCCGACCAGCGCCCTGGACCCGGAGATGGTCGGTGAGGTGCTGGACGTGATGACCTCGCTGGCCAGTGACGGCATGACGATGGTCGTGGTCACCCACGAGATGGGCTTCGCCCGGCACGCCGCCAACCGGGTCATCTTCATGGCCGACGGGCAACTGGTCGAGGATGCCCCGCCAGCGGAGTTCTTCGCGAACCCGCGCAGCGAGCGGGCCCGAGACTTCCTCTCCAAGATCCTCACGCACTAGGCGTCCGTAGTGGAGCGCGCCGTACTCGGTGGGCTCCGTTGAAGAAGGAGAAGAGTATGCGTATCAAGCGCGTTGCGGCAGTCGCCGCGGTCGCCGCTCTGGCGCTCGGCCTCACCGCTTGTGGTGGCGACGACGGCGGGGACACCGGTGCTGGCAGCAAGTCCTTCGCCGCCGGCAGCACCATGGAGAAGCTGAACAAGGCCCAGAAGATCAAGGTTGGCACCAAGTTCGACCAGCCCGGCTTCGGTCTGAAGGGCCTGTCCGGCAAGCCGGAGGGCTTCGACGTCGAGATCGCCAAGATCATCGTCAAGGAGCTCGGCATCCCCGAGGACAAGATCGAGTGGGTTGAGGCCCCCTCGAAGGTCCGCGAGGACGTGATCGTCAACGGCAACGTCGACTTCGTCGCCGCGACGTACACGATCAACGACAAGCGCAAGGAGCGGATCGCCTTCGCAGGCCCGTACTACGAGGCTGGCCAGAACATCCTGGTCAAGAAGGACGACACCACCATCACCGGGCCGGACTCGTTCAAGGACGGCACCAAGAAGGTCTGCTCGGTGACCGGCTCCACCCCGGCCGAGACGATCAAGAAGTACGTCAAGGACGTGGGCACCCAGCTGGTGCTCTTCGACACCTACGACAAGTGCCGTGACGCCCTCAAGGGCGGCCAGGTCGACGCCGTGACCACGGACAATGTGATCCTGCTCGGCTACATCGCCAAGGACGAGGCCTCCTTCAAGTTGGCCGGCGACAACTTCACCAAGGAGCCGTACGGCATCGGGGTGAAGAAGGAAGATGCCGACTTCCGCAGCTTCATCAACGACACCCTGGACAAGGCGGTCGCCGACGGCAGCTGGAAGAAGGCCTGGGACGACACCGCTGGCAAGTTCGGCGCTGAACTGGGCTCGGCGCCCACCATCAACCGCTACTGATCTGATCCTTCGATCTGGAGGGTGGGGAGGAACACCGACCCGTGAACGTGCTCATCGACAAGTTCGACGTCTTTGCGGGTGGTTTCTGGCTCACCCTCCAGATCTGCGTACTCGCCGCGATTGGCGCCCTCATCCTGGGCGGGATCCTCGCGGTGCTCCGCATCTCCCCGGTGCCGCCGCTGCGCGCGCTCGGCACCACGTACGTGAACGTCTTCCGTAACATGCCGCTGACCGTGGTGATGTTCTTCGCCGCCTTCGGTCTGCCAGCGCTCGGCTCCAACGCGGACTTCCTCCGCATCCCGGTGCTCGACTCGCTGTTCAGCCGGCTCGGCACCGACCTGCCGTATTTCCGGTTCGCGCTGATCGCCCTCGTGCTCTACACCGCCGCGTTCGTCTGCGAGGCGTTGCGGTCCGGCGTGAACGCGGTGCCCGCCGGCCAGGCAGAAGCCGCGCGGTCGCTGGGTCTGACCTTCGGCCAGAACCTGCGCCACGTGGTACTGCCGCAGTCCTGGCAGGCGTCGGTGGTGCCGCTCGGCTCGGTGATCATCGCGATGATCAAAAACTCCGCGCTGGCCGGTTTCTTTGGAGTGGTCGGCGACCTTTCCGCCACGGCTGACCAGCTCACCGGGGCCGAGGGCTACGCGTTCATCCCGGTCGCCATCGGCGTCTCGGTCGGCTACCTGATCATGACTGTGCCACTCGGCGCCCTGCTGGACCGGATCGAGAAGCGACAGGCGGTGGCCCGATGAGTCAGCAGACCAGCGTCCTCTACGACATCCCCGGGCCTCGGCAGCGGCGGATCACGCTGGTCAGCAGCATCTTCGCCGGCCTGGTCCTGCTCGTCGGGGCCTACTTCCTGATCTACCGGCCGTTGGACGAGAAGGGCCAGCTGTCGATGGAGTTGTGGGGGCCGCTGGTCGACCCCTCCAACGAGAACTTCTCCCAGGTGTGGCATCGGATCGGCCTCGGTTTCAAGAACACGCTGATCGCAGCGGCACTGGCCATCGTGACCTCACTGATAGTGGGCACTCTGCTCGCCGTACTCCGGATCCAGCTCAAGAGCCTGACCCGGCTCCGTTACGCCGGCATGGCAACTCCAATTGCGTACCTGCTGCGCGGGCTGAGCACGCTGCTGTCGGCGGTAACCCGTGTCTGCGTCGAGGTTTTCCGCGGCCTACCCGTCGTGCTCACCATCTTCTTCGTGGCCCGCGGCTTCCCCGAGTTCGGCCTCTACCTTGACAACCTCTGGTACCTGGTCATCGGCCTCACGATCTACAACTCCGTGGTGATCGGCGAAATTCTCCGGTCCGGCATGGAGGGGCTGCCGAGCGGTCAGGCCGAGGCCGCCGCAGCCATCGGGCTGTCCCCGACGCAGACCACCCGGATGATCCTGCTGCCGCAGGCCTTCCGGATCATGCTGCCGGCACTCATCAGCCAGCTGGTTGTGGTACTCAAGGACACCTCGTTGGGGTTCATCATCAGTTACGAGGAAACCCTGAACATCGGCAAGCAGATCATCGGCGTGCTGGGCAACCCGATCCAGGTGTACGTCGTGATCGCCGTGCTCTTCATCGTGGTGAACTACTCGCTGTCGAAGGTGGCCCAGTACGTCCAACGCCGGCTCTCCCGGGGCCGCAAGACCGCGGGCACCCCGGCGCAGAACCCGCCTCCCGCGGCGCTCATGTCTCAGGCCGAGGGTGCCGGCGGAGGCTCCTGACGCTCAGCTCGAAAGCAGAAGGGCCAGCCCGGCGTCCGGGCTGGCCCTTCTGCTGTTTGGACTAGCGGGCGATCTCGGTGACCCGGGACTCGCGGACCACGGTGACCCGGATCTGACCCGGGTAGGTCAGCTCCTCCTCGATCTGCTTGGCCACGTCGCGGGCCAGCACGGCCGCCCCGATGTCGTCCACGTCGTCGGGCTTGACCATCACCCGGATCTCCCGGCCGGCCTGCATGGCGAAGACCTTGTCCACGCCGAGCTTCCCGGCCGCGATCTCCTCGATCCGCTCCAGGCGCTTGACGTACGCCTCCAAGCTCTCCCGACGCGCGCCCGGCCGACCGCCGGAACAGGCGTCGGAGGCCTGGGTGAGCACGGCCTCGATGGTCTGCGGCGGCACCTCGTTGTGGTGCGCCTCGATGGCGTGCACCACGTCCTCGTGCTCGCCGTACTTGCGGGCCAGGTCGGCGCCGATGATGGCGTGGCTGCCCTCGACCTCGTGGGTGAGCGCCTTGCCGATGTCGTGCAGGAACGCCGACCGCTTGATGGTGGGCACGTCCAGCCGCAGCTCGGCGGCCATGATGCCGGCGATGTGCGCGGTCTCGACCAGGTGCTTGAGCACGTTCTGCCCGTACGAGGTGCGGTAGCGCAGCCGGCCCAGCAGGGTCACCAGCTCCGGGTGGATCTCGGTGATGCCGACCTCGACCAGGGCGTCCTCGGCGGCGCGCAGGCAGAGCTGCTCCACCTCCTGCCGAGCCAGGTCGTAGACCTCCTCGATCCGGTGCGGGTGGATCCGCCCGTCCAGCACCAGCTTCTCCAGCGTGAGCCGGCCGACCTCCCGGCGGACCGGGTCGAAGCAGGAGAGCAGCACCGCCTCCGGGGTGTCATCGATGATCAGGTTGACCCCGGTCACCGACTCGAAGGCGCGGATGTTGCGCCCCTCCCGGCCGATGATGCGGCCCTTCATCTCGTCGCCCGGCAGATGCAGGACGCTGACCACGCTCTCGGCGGTCTGCTCGCTGGCCACCCGCTGGATCGCGTCCACCACGATGTGTCGGGCCCGCTGCTCGGCGGTGTTGCGCGCGTCGGACTCGATGTCGCGCACCAGCAGCGCCGCCTCGCGCTTGGCAGACGTCTCGATCGCGTCGATCAGCTCCAGCCGGGCCGACTCGGCGGTGAGACCGGCCACCCGCTCCAGTTCCCGGCGGCGCAGCTCCTCGGCCTCGGCCAGCTCGGTCTCGCGCTGGGCGAGCGCGGACTCCCGGGCCGCGAGGGCGGCGCTCGCCGCAGTGAGCTGCCGCTCCCGCTCGGCGAACCGTTCCACCTCCTCGGTGTGCAGCCGCTCCCGCTCGTCCATCCGGGCCGCCCGGCGCTCCACCTCCGCGGCCTGCTCCCGGGTCGTGGCGGCGAGCACCGCGACCTCCCGCTCGCCGCTGCGGCGGGCTGCCGTGCGCAGCTGGTCGGCGTCCGCCTCGGCCTGCTTGTGCGCCCGTTCCAGCACGGTGTCCGCCTCGGCGCGGGCGTCGTCGAGCACCCGCCGGGCCTCAGCCCGGGCCGCCTTCGCCTCAGCCTTCGCCGCCGCCGCCTCGGCCCGAGCCGCGGAGGCCGCGGACTTGGCCACGTCGATCGTGCTGTTCGCCTGGTCGGCGGCGTTGCGCAGGGCGGCCAGGGACTGCTCCTGACGGTCCTTCTCGGCGATGAAGGCGGGATCCTCCGGGGCCGGCGCCGTACCCATCCGACGCAGCGTCCGGATGCCGACCAGCACCGCCCCGACCACGACCACCGCGAGGATCAGGACGGCCGCGAGAAGCACGACGTCGAGGGCGTTCATGCCGGGACCCCGCTGGGTCTACCGGTGAACCTGTGCCGCCGCCCCGCCATGGCCGCCTCCCCTGAACGTCGAGACCGCAGCGACTGTGCCCGAGGCACACTCCTGCGGCTGTGGACGCCCGACCGGAGCGGCTGGCCGTGGATAGCTCTCTCCGCCGGCGGTGCCCTCGGGCATCGTCGGCGACCGGGTGCAGTTGTCGCGGAGTGCCGGACCGGCCAGTCCGGAACTGCCGCCAAAGGCCGCGGAGTCGGCCAAAGTGATGCTGTTCTGTTACGAGATCTATGTTGTGCGCTTAGCCTGCGCTGGTCGGGCAATGTGAGCCTGTATGGCGAGGCTAGGTCGCCAAGGGCGGTCTGGTCAAGGACTCATGATCAAACCCCCCGAACGGAGCGAAGTTGTAGCGTCACCCAAAGCTGATGTCGTGTCGGACACGGAAGGACAAAGGCGGCGAGCCGACGCCCTCGATTCGGATGTCGTGCCTGTTCAGCGGTGGCGGCACCCTGCGCGACGCCGACTTAGTGATACCGGTGACCCTGCCGAGTCGCGAATCTCGCCCGACCGACCCGGTCTCGACGCGAAGCGCCTCAAGATCGTGCTCGATCCTGGATGTCAACGCTGTTGCGTTTGGCGATCGGGACTTGAGTCAAGGGCTTTGGAGACGCGAACGGGACTTCTGATAGATCAGCTTGTGTCGAGCAAGGT